>CANOLZ010000048.1 GCA_947567075.1 uncultured bacterium | reverse complement strand
TCCTTTAGCAGAGGAAAGGAATATGCGTATTGGATACATAACCCATCGCAAAGGTCTTATAAGCAGACTGGGAAATACCTATTTAGAGGCATTGAAAAAATACATCATGTAGGTGGGAATAAAATGTTGTATAAGGGTTAGCCATAGCTTTAAACTATGGCTAACCTATATTTATTTGTATTATACAAGTTAGTTCTCACAAATTATAATGAAACAAAAAATAAAAGATAGGAAACAATCTATTCGTAGGATAATTTGGAGGAGATTATGAAGATATCAGTGATTGGATTTCCAAGAATTGGAACCTTAAGGGAGTTAAAGTTTGCTTCTGAGAAATATTTTAGAAAGGAAATAACAGCACAAGAGCTTTTAGAGACTGGAAAGAATTTACGCAAGATCCATTGGAACACACAAAAAAATGCAGGAATCCATTATATTCCCAGCAATGATTTTTCTTATTATGATATGGTGTTAGATACAGCAATGCTCTTTGGCATCATTCCAAAACGTTATAAAGAAAGGAACTTGTCAGAATTGGATACATATTTTGCAATGGCCAGAGGTTATCAGGGAGATTTAGGAGATGTAAAAGCTCTTGCCATGAAAAAGTGGTTCAATACTAATTACCACTATATTGTGCCTGAAATAGAAGATGATACGGTCATAGAACTTTCGGGAAATAAGCTATGGGAGGAATACTTAGAGGCAAAGGCCCTTGGAATAGAAACAAAACCTGTTGTGATAGGACCTTATACTCTATGGAAACTATGCCAATATACAGGGAAGAATTCTTCTGACTATTTTATCCCTATGTTTATTCATGGATATGAGGAGTTGCTGAAAAAATGTGAAGAATTTAACATTCCATGGATTCAGTTTGATGAGCCTTCCCTTGTACAGGATATGGATAAAGACGATTTGGCAGTATTCCATAAAATGTATGATCTTATTCTCCCATTAGCAAAACAAATCCGTATACTGTTACAGACGTATTTTGGAGATGTGAGAGATGTATATTCCCACTTAATAAAAATGCCCTTTGCAGGAATTGGCCTTGATTTTATAGAGGGAAAAGAAACATATAATCTCATAGAAACCTATGGTTTTCCAAAGGATAAGCTTTTATTTGCCGGATTGGTAAACGGGAAAAATATATGGAGGAATCACTATAAAAAAACATTGGAGATTTTAAGGACTTTAGAAGAAAAAGGAATGGAAACAGTACTGTCCACTTCCTGTTCTCTATTACATGTCCCCTACACCTTAAAAAATGAGAAGTCCTTATTGCCAGAATACCTAGACCATTTTGCCTTTGGGGAGGAAAAGCTGGAAGAATTAAAGGAATTAATAATTCTATCTAAGGCAGAAGATTATCATTTGGAAGAGATATATAAGAATAATGAAAAACTTTTTTCACAAGAAAGAAAGGGCAACAATGAGGAGGTGAAGAAACGTCTTTTTCTTGTAAAAGAGGATGATTATATAAGACTGCCAAAGAGGGCAGAACGCCATAAACTACAAAAAAGAGTCCTTGGACTGCCAGAGCTTCCAACAACGACTATTGGTTCTTTCCCCCAGACAAAGGACGTAAAGGCAAACAGAGCTGCTTATCGAAGGGGAGAGCTATTAGAAAAAGAATATATAGAGTTTAATAAGAAAAAAATAGCAGAGTGTATAAAAAAACAAGAAGAAATAGGACTGGATGTATTGGTACATGGAGAATATGAAAGAAACGATATGGTAGAGTATTTTGGAGAGTCTTTAGGAGGCTTTCTCTTTACAGAAAAAGCATGGGTACAGTCTTATGGGACAAGATGCGTGAAACCTCCCATTATATGGGGTGATGTGTACCGGGAGAAACCAATTACTGTAGACTGGTCTGTTTATGCCCAATCTCTGACGAAAAAAATTATGAAAGGAATGTTGACAGGACCTGTTACTATTTTAAACTGGTCCTTCCCAAGAGAAGACATATCTATAAAGGAATCCATTGCACAAATTGCCCTGGCAATTCGGGATGAAGTATTGGATTTGGAGAAGCATGGAATTCAAATTATTCAAATAGATGAGGCGGCATTAAGGGAAAAACTGCCCCTTAGAAAGTCAGACTGGCAAAAAGAATATTTGGATTTTGCTATTCCAGCTTTCCGTCTAACCCATAGCGGGGTGAAACCAGAAACCCAGATTCATACACATATGTGCTATAGCGAGTTTACACATATTATTCCAGCTATAGATGATATGGATGCAGACGTCATTACTTTTGAAGCGTCTCGTTCAAACTTACAATTGCTAGATTCTTTAAGGGAACACCATTTTGAAACAGAGGTAGGCCCAGGCGTTTATGACATTCATTCTCCAAGAATACCTTCTGTGGAGGAAATGGTGGCTGCACTGGAAGTAATGTTACATAAAATTGACAGGGAAAAATTGTGGGTGAACCCTGATTGCGGATTAAAAACAAGAGCTATGGCTGAAACCGAGGCAAGTCTTAGAAACATGGTGGAAGGAGCAAGAAGGGTGAGAAGTCAAACTCCTGAATATGCAAAATAAGAAAGAATGGAGAAAAGGGCTGACAAGTCTCCTATATGTATTGTATTCATATAAATTTTTGGAAGTTGAAGCTGCCAGCGAGAAAAGTATGGAATCTGGTATATTCGACAGCAATATAAAGAAGGCGGGAAAGACGTATAAGTTTTTCCCGCCTTATTTATGCAAAAATGAATGAGAAATGAAAAATTGTAAGAAAAATATCAGATTTATATTGTAAAAATGTCGGAAAAATTTTGTATAATAGAAAACATAGAAAAAGAAAGGTATGTGTATAAACATGGCAGAGGAAACAATACTTGTAGTAGATGATGACAAGGAGATAGTAAATGTATTGCAAAAACTCCTTGAGGCAGAAGGATATAAGGTGCTTTGCGCTTATGATGGATTGGAAGGATTAGATAAACTAACAGCCCATAGGGTACACTTGATTCTCATAGACATTATGATGCCAAAACTCAACGGTTTGGCAGCGATTATGAAAATTAGGGAGAAGAAAGACATACCAATTATTGTACTGTCTGCCAAGACAGAAGAGAGCGATAAGGTTCTTGGTTTATCTATGGGGGCAGACGATTACATAGCTAAGCCCTTTAACACAGGGGAACTGATAGCAAGAGTCCAGTCCCAATTAAGGAGGTACTTAATATGGGGGGTTAAAAAAGAAGAAGAGGAGAAAAATTGTATTGTAGTAGGAAATTTGATTTTAGACAGAGACAGCAAGGAGGCTAGGGCAGATGGAAAAAATGTAAAACTAACGGCAACAGAGTATAAAATTGTAGAGCTTTTAATGAAACATCCAGGAAGAGTTTTTTCCGCCGAAGAAATTTATCGTATTGTTTGGCAGGAAGAAGCCTATAGCGTAGAAAATACAGTCATGGTACATATTCGGAGAATCAGGGAAAAATTAGAGATTAATCCAAAAGTGCCAAAATATTTAAAGGTGGTGTGGGGAATTGGATATAAAGTGGAAAAATATTAAAAATAATGAAGAGGTAAGAAAAAAATATTTTCTTCCTATGTTTAGCATACTCTCTTTTTCAGGATTTGCCTCTTTTTTATTTGGTGTTGGAGAGAGCAGAAGATTGGAAATTTGGATTGGATGTTATGCTTTTTTTGGGGCTAGTATACTTGCATTCTTTTTTTTGTGGAAAAGGCAGGAGGAAGAAGAAGGAGTTAGTGCTTTGTTTGACCGTCTAAAATTAGAAATCCTCCTGCTATGGATTGCCCTGTTCAACATCATAACCGTATTCTTTTTTTTACGTCCCATCTCCCGACTATTATTTCGAGGAAGAAGTATTTATCTAGCCATTCCATTGTTATTTTTCCTATTTATGCCTATGATGGGCATGAACACAATACTGGGGAGCGCTTTTTTTAGACATATAAAGAAAAAGGAGTTAAGGGAAAAAGGCTATGTTTCTTCTATGCTTACATTTTTAAAAAAAATAAGAAGAGGGAAGCGCACCCTTTATCATTCCTTAGGACAGAGCGTCCTTCTTCTTTTTACTTATTGTTTTCTTTTCTTATATTTTGCATGGAAATTAGTAGGGTATAGTCATATTGATGATCTTTTATTCCTATGGATTGCATTTTTTGTCCCTTTAGCCCTTTATTGTGGAAAGCGGGTCAGGGAGACATTACAGATGGAAGAATTGTTTTCTTTCCTAGATAAGCTTTGTAAAGGAGAGGAGATGGATTTTCATCGCATTTCTGTGAAAAAGAAATATGATTGGATCATAGAAGATCTGGAACTGATTCAGTATCGTCTAAGCCATAGTGAAGCAGAACAGAAAAAAAGTGAACAGATGAAGGTAGACTTGATTACCAATGTATCTCATGACTTAAAAACCCCTTTAACTTCCATGATTGGATATATCGATTTATTAAAAAAAGAAACAGAGCTTTCTGATGCGGCGAGAGATTACATTGAAGTATTGGGTAATAAGTCAGAACATTTAAAAGATCTGATACAAGATTTATTCGAAATATCCAAGGCTACAAGTGGTACAATGGAAACAAGATGGGAAGAATTAGAAATGCATAAACTCTTGGAACAGACATTAGGAGATATGGAAGATGCAATTGCTCAATCAGGAAGGGAAATACGCAAAGAATTTGAAGAGGAGAATATGTATTTTTTAGGAGATGGCAAATATTTATACAGAGTTTATCAAAATCTTTTAGAAAATGCTTTAAAATATTCTATGGAAGGAACGAGAATCTATATGGAGCTCTATAAGGAGGAGGGGAAGGTTGTTACGATCATTAAAAACATTGCAGGCTATGAAATGAAATTTAACCATGAGGAAATGAAAGAACGATTTGTTAGAGGGGATGAGTCGAGAACATCAGAGGGAAATGGACTTGGTCTAGCCATTGCAGAAAGTTTTACATATGTGTCAGGGTGACTTTCAAATTATCGTTGATGGAGATTTGTTTAAAGTTCTTTTAAAATTTGATCTTCTCACATAGTTTTAGTTGGTTGCCTGACCTTTCTTTCCAGGGCATAGAAAGATATTAGAATGCTACATGTCTTTCTACGTCCTATGCAGAACAATAGAATCCCTGCGAAAGGTGGATTCTATTGTTCTATAATGTAATAGATAAGAGATTTATTTATTACAAAACATGAAAAAATCAAAAAGATACAAAAGAATATATTCTTCTGTATCTTTTTTCAAATAAAAATACAAAGATGAGGTATATAGTTCCCAAAAGAAGCATGGACTGTAAAAAGGAATATACAAGTCCAGTACAAAGAAACAATCCTTCTTTTTTATTGTAAGAATAATAAGACATTCATATCCTTCCATTTTCTCTTTGGTTACATTATAATAGAGATATATCAGTTCGTGTAATACGAATTTTTTATTCGTTTTCAGATGGATGAAAAAGAATACTGATATAATAACATAATTTTGGACTTAAGAGAAGAGGAGGTGAAGGCATGAAAATAAAATATGAGCTCTCAAAGTCAGAAGAGGAAATTATGGAATACATATGGGAAAATAAGGAAGGAGTTACATCCAAAATAGTAATGGAAGAATTTAACGAAAAAAAAGGGAAACATTGGAAGAAACAAACGGTTAATACATTTTTATCGAGAATGGTAAATAAAGGACTCCTAAAGTCAGAGTTGGAAAAAAACAGGTATACCTATTATCCTGCTTTGACAAAAATAGAATTTGAACAGGGAAGGGCAGAAGATATTCTGCGATTAGGATATGATGGATCCGTGCTTAAATTTTTTCAAATACTAAATGGAAGACCATTGAGCGAAAAGGAAATAGCTGTTTTACATAAGGTGCTAAAAGGACGCTTACAAGTATAGAGTTTTTTAAATAGGGATACTTCAATTTGAAGTATCCTGTTTTATATTTTTTCCAGAGATTTAAAATTTTACTCCATGACTATACAAATCCAATATTTCTCTATAGAATATAGAGGATACAATAAATGTAGAGAAAAATTTTCATGTTTAGAAATTTTTTCAAAATGATATAATGATGACATTCTAATCTCCCTTTATAACAGAAACAAAATCTTTACAATATTTTATGCCCATATATAATATATTCATGCAAGGCAGGTGGTTTTGATGTTGTGGATAGCAGTATGTGATGATGAAATCATGGATGGTTATAACATAGGAAAAAAAATAAAAGAAATTTTGGAAGAAATGAAAATGCCATGTGTAATAGAGAGCTTTTGCAGTGGGAGGGAATTGATACAATCCTCCCATAATTTTGACATTCTTTTTCTGGATATTTTAATGGATGACTTAGACGGAATGAGAACAGCAGAAATTTTTCGTAAGAAATTTGATAAAATACTTATTTTCATATCTTCCAGCAGGGAATACATATTGGACGCCTATGATGTAGAGGCGTTTAAGTATTTATTGAAACCCATTGATGAAAAGAAATTGAAAAGGGTATTAAAAAAAGCTGTCCTTAAAATCGAAAATCATTTACAGGAATTTATCATTGTGAGCAAGGAAAGGCAGAAGAGGAAATTGCTTTTGGATGACATCTATTATTTTGAAATAAGGGGAAGAAAGGTGGATATTCACGAAAGGAAGGGGATTTTTACATACTATGGGCAAATAGGTGTTTTAGAAAAACAATTACAGGGAAAAGGGTTTTTTCGATGTCACAAAAGCTATCTCATCAATCTCAAATATGTGAATGTATATAATAAACAGGAAGTCATTCTAGATAATGGAGAGAATATTTTAATTGCAAAACGAAGATACGAAGAATTTTGTAAGGAAATTCTGGAATATATGAGAGAGAATGGAGGAATCCTATGAAACAAGTCTTCCAGGATGGAGATATTTTAAGGGAGGTATTTTACTATTTTCCCATAGGATGTTACTTGGCTTATTTATGGGGAGCAGATAAATTTTGCAAAAAATATTTAGGGGTTTTAAAAAAGAAAGAATTTTTGTTTGTGCTCTTGTCCTTTATAAGCTGGCTATTTTTGAATATTGGAAATAAACAATCTTCTATTCCCTATATTTTTTTTATTATACTAAACCATTTATGTTTTATGGGATTGATATTTCTCTTATTTTGTGGGAATAAAGAGAAAAAAATGCTGGCTGCTTCCATATTGATTATGATTCTAACATTGGTAAGAGATTTCTGGGCTTCTTTTTTATCATGCCTGACCTTATTTTTGCTCCATACAGTAATAAAGGTACAAGAACCTGTCTTGGGCCAATGGGAAGCTGTTGTCATAGACAGTTTTAGCTTGATCATGGCAACATGGGTGCTCCATGGAATATCAAAGTATCTTACATCTGTCTTTTACTTAAAGCCAAGAAAATGGTATATTATGACAGCCATTCCTTTGCTTGTAATGATTGGAATAAATGATGTGGCAGGCTGGGGGGCAAGCAATGGCATTATGGTCAGAAGCAGCGGCAGTATGGGCTTATATTATGACCAGATATTTAGCTATACAGAATCCTTTGTTTTAACAGCCTTATCTATATTTGCAGGGGGATTCTATCTCTTTGGAATGGAGAAAATTTATTTAGAACAGGAAAAAAGCAGCCAGTATCATGCACAGATAGAAATGTACAAAATGTTGGTGGAAGAATATAAACAGTCAGAGCGGTTAAGGCATGATATGAAAAACCATATCATAGCCTTGTCAGGTCTCTTTAAAAATAAAGAATGGGAGAAGCTAGGCAGTTATTTAGAAAACATGGAGAGGAGGGGAGGAAAATCGTATGGGGATATGACAGGAAATAAAGCGGTAGATGCACTTTTATACCAGAAAGGAAAATGGGCAGAAAGGGAAAATATCAAATGGGAATGTGATGTGCAAATACCAAAAATTTGTTCCATCCATTCCTTTGATTTTTGTGTGATCTTTGGAAATATATTGGATAATGCATTGGAAGCCTGTGAAAGAATAGAGTGCAAGAAGGAGGGGTTTGTCAATATTCAGGGGAAAACAGTGAAGAAATGTTTTCTTTTAGAAGTAAAAAATAGTATGAAGAGGACAGAGGAGTATAAAGAGGGAACTACAAAGAAAAAGAAGGACAAGGACCATGGAATTGGCTTAAAAAATGTAGGAGATATAGTCCATAAATATCATGGAGTCATAAATATAAAAGCCCAAGAAGGCATCTTTCGGATTTCCATTCTCATACCTTTAAAGGATACCGTACATGACATCAAAGAAGATATTTGAGACAAAAAGCTAATACTCCATATATATACTACCGAAAAAATAGAAAAGAGGCTTTTTTAATTTTCTAGGAAAGAATGGGAGGCGGTATTATGAACACAAAAACAATGGAAGGCATTGTAGGGGCAAGGACAAATATGAACTTGACAAATACCCCTATGAGAGTTTATAAGGAGGCAAGACGTAAAGGCGATATGGCAGTAATGGAAAGGGCCATGGGATATGTCCATGAGTTTTCAGATAAGGCAGAGGAATATAAGGCAAAGGCCCATGAAGGAATGAAAGAGGAAGGAGAGGAAGTAAGAAACAAGCTAGAAGCAGAGGAAAAAAATCGCATTGAGAAACGTAAGGAAAAACAGGAAGAATTAAAGAAAAGGATAGAAAACAACGAGAACAATGGAGATGTAGTTGAAATAAGTAAGGATGGTAAGACTTTATGGAAAGAAAATAGGGAAGGGGAACAGATTGTGCCAACTCCTGGAATTTCCTCTGAAACAAATAAGGAGGCCATGAAGATGGAACCTGTTATATATACAAGAAATGGAACGGTAAGTACTTCCAGGTTAAGTGCAGATCCTTTTCTTTCAGTATAAAAGGAGTATAGAGTAAGAGAGCGTTTGTTGGATGAAGACCAATGGACGCTTTTTGTCTTGTTTGCAGCATACTTTGTGATAAAATAAAACAATAGGGATGAAGGGATTGTACTTTTCTAAAGAAATAGATATAATGAAAATATTCTTTGTTAATAACTGTTAAGAGAGATAGGGACAAATAGTTGAAATAGGATTGTTAAAAGAGGGACAGGAGAGGAGAAGGATAATGGATACGATTTTATTTTTACAATATCCAAAATGCACCACATGTAAGAAGGCAAAAAAATGGCTCATAGAAAAAGGAGTTTCTTTTGAAGAACGCCATATTGTAGAGAATAATCCTAAAATAGAGGAGTTAAGCTCCTGGTGGAAGGAAAGCGGGCTTCCCCTTAAAAGATTTTTCAACACAAGTGGAAATCGATATAAGGAATTACAGTTAAAAGATAAACTAAAAGAAATGACAGAGCAGGAGCAGCTTTCTCTCCTTGCTACAGACGGTATGCTTGTGAAAAGGCCATTGCTCATTGGAGAAGGCTTTGTCCTGACAGGGTTTAAAGAAGGAGAATGGGAAGAGAAATTATAGGAGGAACATCTTATGAAAAAAGAAGAATTCCGAAAGCTGGCAAAGGGAAGTTTTCTCTATTTAGATGGAGCCACTGGCTCAAACTTGCAAAAAAGGGGAATGCCTATTGGAGTATGTCCAGAAAAATGGGTTTTGGAAAACAAGGAAGTGCTTATAGATTTGCAAAGAGAATATGTAGAGGCAGGAAGCCAGATTATTTATGCCCCTACCTTTACCTGTAATCGGATCAAGCTTAAGGAATATGGATTGGAAAGGGAAGTAAAGGAAATAAATAAAGGCTTAGTAGCAATATCGAAAGAAGCAGCAGGAAAAAAGGCCTATGTTGCAGGAAATCTAACAATGACAGGAGAGCAGCTAAAGCCCATGGGTTCTATGGATTTTGAAACTCTCATTGATGTTTACAAAGAGCAGATAAAATATTTGGAAGATGGTGGAGCCGATCTTTTGGTTGTGGAGACAATGATGAGTCTTCAGGAGGCAAGGGCTGCCCTCATTGCAGCAAAGGAAACATGTGAACTTCCAGTTTTTGTTACAATGACCTTTGAGGCAGACGGAAAAACTTTATATGGAACAGATGCAGTGACAGCTTTTGTCACATTACAGCAGTTAGGAGCGGATGCTGTAGGGGCTAATTGTTCTACTGGTCCTGATAAAATGGTAGAAATCATTCATTCTATGAGAGAATTTGGAAGTATTCCAATTATTTCCAAACCCAATGCAGGAATGCCTTCACTTTCAGAAGATGGAGGGACAATCTACGACATGGATTCCCAAGAATTTGGAAGAGAAATGAAAAAAATCGTAGAGGCTGGGGCAACCATATTAGGCGGCTGTTGTGGAACAGGACCAGAATACATTAAAGAATTAGTCAAAAATACTTCTACTATGAAACCAAGGCAGATAGAGGAGAGGGGAATTCGGTTCCTCTCCTCTGAGCGCCATACTATTTCTTTTGACTTAGACAGCAAATTCCTCATTGTAGGAGAGAGAATTAATCCTACAGGAAAGAAAAAGCTCCAAGAAGAAATCCGCAAAGGACAGTTTGATCTTGTGCGGGATTTTGCAGAGGAGCAGGAGGAAAAAGGGGCAAGTATATTAGATGTCAATATGGGAATGAGCGGCATCGATGAAAAGGCTGTTATGCTAAAAGCTATAGAGACTGTGACAGAGGCGGTGTCTTTACCTATTGCCATTGATTCCAGTCATGTGGAGGTCATAGAGGCGGCTTTGCGCCATTATCCAGGAAGAGCCCTTATTAACTCAATTTCCTATGAACAAGTAAAATTTAAAAATCTCCTTCCCATTGCAAAAAAATATGGGGCTATGTTTATTTTGCTTCCTCTTTCAGATAAAGGCCTTCCAAAAGATTTACAAGAGAAAAAAGAGATTATTGGAAAAATTTTGGATAGAGCCTTGGAATTAGGAATGAAAAAAGAAGATATTATTGTAGATGGTCTTGTAACAACCGTAGGAGCAAATCCTATGGCAGCTATGGAAACAATAGAAACCATTCGTTATTGTAAAGAGCTGGGACTTGCTACGATTGTAGGTTTGTCCAACATTTCCTTTGGTTTGCCAGAAAGAAGTTATGTAAACAGCACCTTTCTTACTATGGCCATTGGGGCAGGGCTTACTATGGCCATTGCCAATCCATCTCAGGAATTGTTAGTAAGCACAGCCTTTGCCTCGGATCTTCTCATGAATAAAAAAGGGGCAGACATCCACTATATTGAATACATAGGTGGACAGAAGGAGAAAAAGGAGCCAGGAGTTTTAAAGGAAGAAACGAAAGGAGAACCAAAGGAGCTTTCTTGGAAGGAAGAACTAAGAGAAAGTGGAAAAGGGAGTATTGCCAGAACATATTTTAAATGAGGCTCTCCTTCCAGCAATTAACGAAGTGGGGGATTTATTTGAAAAAGGAAAGTATTTTCTGCCTCAGCTCATTGCAAGCGCCGAGGCGATGAAAATATCCATTGAATATATAGAACCAATGCTTCGAAAAGATAACGCAAAGGAGAAAATGCCGGTTGTGGTCATTGCAACGGTAGAAGGAGATATCCACGACATTGGCAAAAACTTAGTTGCCTTAATGTTAAAAAACTATGGATTTCAAGTCATTGATTTAGGAAAGGATGTTCCAAAAGAGGAAATTATAAAGGCGGCAAAGGAGCATGGGGCAAGCATTATTGCTCTCTCAGCCCTTATGACTACAACTATGCAGGAAATGCGCCATGTGATTACTTATGCAAAGGAGCAAGGAGTAGATGCAAAGGTGATGATTGGAGGAGCAGTCATTACTCAGGAATACGCAGATGAAATTGGGGCAGACGGTTATTCGAAAGATGCTGCAGATGCTGTGAAGCTGGCAAAAGAAATTGTAAAAGAGGAGGGGTAAAATGAACGGTGCACAGGCAATGGTAAAATGCTTGGAAGAAGAAGGAGTAAAGGTTGTATTTGGCTATCCAGGAGCAGCCATCTGTCCCTTTTTCCACAGCCTTTCCCAATCAAAAATCGAAAGTATTTTAGTAAGAACAGAGCAAAATGCTGGGCATGGAGCCAATGGATATGCCAGGGTAACCGATGAAGTGGGAGTTTGCGTGGCAACCTCAGGTCCTGGAGCAACAAACTTATTAACAGGAATTGCAACAGCCTTTGCAGACAGCATTCCCCTTATTTGTATTACTGGCCAGGTAGAGTCCTACCTTTTAGGAAGCGATGTTTTTCAAGAAGCAGATATTACAGGAGCTGCAGAATCCTTTGTAAAATATAGTTATCTAGTAAAAAATGTAGAGGATATTCCTACGGTTTTCAAAGAGGCTTTTTATCTTGCTACAACAGGGCGTAAGGGACCAGTCCTCATTGATATTCCTATGGATGTTCAAAATGCTTTCATGGCAGGTCCATGGAATTACCCAAAAGAGGTGAATTTAAGAACGTATAAGCCTACCATAAAGGGAAATCTAGCACAGATCAAAAAGGTAGCTAAAGGCTTAGAGGAGGCAAAACGTCCGATTCTCTGCGCTGGGGGAGGTATTTTATTAAGTAAGGCAAAAGAAGAGGTTATTGCTTTTGCAGAAAAATATCAAGTGCCTGTTGTCTCAACAATGATGGGAATTGGCGTCCTTCCTACAGAACATGAACTATATTTTGGAATGGTGGGGAACAATGGAAAAGGATATGCCAACAGAGCCATGAGGGAGTCTGATTTCATACTCATGGTAGGGGCTAGAGTGGCAGATAGGGCTATTTCTCAACCAGAATCCATTGCCCATGAGAAAATATTAGTCCATATAGATGTGGATCCTGCTGAGATTGGAAAAAACGTAGGCCCAGCCATCCCCTTAGTAGGAGATATAAAACATATTTTAGAAGACTTTGAAAAACAGGAAATTACATGTGAACCTAGAGAGTGGATTGAAACATTAAAAAACTATAGAGAGACTATGAGACCTGAAAGGAAGGCAAAAGAGGGATTTGTAGATCCAGGAGAGTTTTTAAAAATATTATCAGAGGAAATGGAAGAAGACGCCATCTACGTGGCAGACGTGGGACAAAATCAAATTTGGTCTTGCGATTATCACATTGTAAAAAAAGGGAAATTCCTCACATCAGGGGGAATGGGAACAATGGGCTATGCCATACCAGCAGCCATGGGAGCGAAAAAAGGGGAGATGGACAAACAGGTAGTAGCTGTTTGCGGGGATGGAGCCTTTCAAATGTCCATGATGGAATTAGCTACAATGAGACAGCACCATATTCCAGTGAAAATCATCGTACTTAAAAATAATTATTTGGGAATGGTCAGAGAATATCAGCATTTTACCTATGAGGATCATTACACAATGGTTCAAATAGAGGGAGGCCCTGATTTGGAAAAGCTCTCTGCAGCCTATGATATTCCCTTTGTAAGAATAAAAGATATGAAAAACATTCGAGAGAAGATCAAAACATTTTTCCAAGAAGATACGTTAGCTATAATGGAATGTCTTGTAGATCCTATGGAATTAACGAAGTAAGGGGTATTGGGATGAACATGTGAGAAAGGGATAGGGAGAAGATGAAAAGAATCTATTCTGTATTAGTAGAAAACCGTTCTGGCGTTCTATCCAAGGTGGCTGGCCTCTTTGCCAGGAGATGTTTTAATATTGACAGCCTGGCTGTAGGGGAAACAGATGATACCAATGTTTCTTGTATGACAATTGTGTCAACAGGAGATGAGAGAACATTAGAGCAGATTGAAAAGCAGCTAAACAAAAAAATTGATGTTATCAAAGTGAAAACCTTTGAAGAATATGATGGGGTAAGCAGAGAATTAATGCTCATCAAAGTGAAATATAACAAGTCAAACCGCAAAGACATTTTAGAATTATGCGATATATTAAAGGCTCAGATTATTGATATGTCCAAAACAATGATGACATTGCAAATATGTGACACTCCAGAAAAAATCCAGTTAATGATCCAAATGCTCCAGTCCATCAGCATTGTGGAGGTAGCAAGAACAGGAACCTTAGCTCTGCCAAAATGTAAGGAGTAGCCATGAGCAAGGAAGCAACGAAGGTAAAGCGATGTAAATGGGCCCAAAACGTCTGCGATTTATATAGGGATTACCACGATAACCAATGGGGGATCCCTGTATACGATGACCCTACTTTATTTGAAATGTTACTTTTAGAATCCTTCCATACAGGACTGTCCTGGCTGTTAATTTTAAGGAAAAGGGAAAATTTCCGTAAAGCTTTTGATGAGTTTGATCCAGAAAAAATAGCCTTATATGGGGAAGAGAAAATAGAAGAACTCATGGGAAACGAGAAAATTGTGCGCAACAGGAAAAAAATAGAAGGAGCCATTGCCAATGCAAAAGCTGTCTTGAAGATCAAAAAGGAATTCGGGTCTTTTTCCCAATACATCTGGGGGTTTACAAATCATAAGATTATAAAACATACAGGAGGAGAAGTTCCCACAAAAACTCCTCTTTCAGATAGCATTGCGAAAGATATGAAACAAAGAGGGATGAAATTTTTAGGATCCATAACCGTCTATTCCTATCTTCAGGCAGTGGGCATTGTCAATGACCATGAGAAAGAATGTTTTTGTTACATTGACATGGAAGAAAAAAATTGATAAAATCTAAAATTAAGTAACTTAGTATGTTTAGATAGAGCTTTAACGTAACAAAGGAGCAGGGGATATGCAAAAAAAAGTATTTCAATTGTTAGTGGATAATACATCTGGGGTGTTGAGCCGGATTTCTGGACTGTTCAGCCGCAGAGGTTATAACATTGAAAGCATTACTGCAGGAGTAACCGCTGACCCAAGGTTTACCCGGATTACCATAGTCACTTCTGGAGATGACATTGTATTAGAACAAATTGAAAAGCAAGTGGCAAAGTTGGTGGATGTGCGAAATATTAAAGAGCTAAAACCAGAAGCATCTGTATATCGGGAATTAATTTTATTAAAGATACGGGCAGGAGATTCTGAGCGCCAAGGAGTCATATCCGTAGCGGATATTTTTCGGGCAAAGATTATTGATGTGGCAAAGGATTCTCTTATTATTGAGTTGACAGGAAACCAAACAAAAATCGAAGCCTTTATCGGCCTTTTAGAGGGCTATACAATATTAGAACTGGCCAGGACAGGCATTGCAGGATTGACAAGGGGAAGCGGAGAAGTCATTTGGATTGACGAGGATGAAGGATGATAAGAACAAGAAGATTTTAGGAGGAATAGAAAATGGCACAAATTTATTATCAGGAAGATTGTAATCTTTCTATGTTAGAAGGAAAAACGATAGCAATTATTGGTTATGGAAGCCAGGGACATGCCCATGCCCTCAATGCAAAAGAATCAGGCTGCCATGTTATCGTTGGCCTGTATGAAGGCTCAAAATCTTGGGAAAGGGCACAGTCCCAAGGTTTGGAAGTGTATACAGCGGCAGAGGCAGCGAAAAAGGCGGACATTATTATGATATTAATTAATGATGAAAAGCAGGCTAAGATGTACAAAGAGTCAGTGGAGCCCAACTTAGAAGAAGGAAATATGCTGATGTTTGCCCATGGTTTTGCAATTCACTTTGGACAAATTATTCCTCCAAACAATGTGGATGTTACAATGATTGCTCCCAAGGGGCCTGGACATACAGTGAGAAGTCAATACCAGGAAGGAAAAGGGGTGCCTTGTCTCATTGCAGTTCATCAGGACTTTACAGGAAAAGCGACCGAAAAAGCTTTGGCTTATGCTTTAGCTATTGGAGGAGCAAGGGCTGGTGTTTTAAAAACAACCTTTCGGGAAGAGACAGAGACAGATTTGTTTGGAGAGCAGGCAGTTCTTTGCGGTGGAGTAACTGCTTTAATGAAGGCAGGGTTTGAGACATTGGTAGAAGCAGGTTATGAGCCAGAGAGCGCATATTTTGAATGTATACATGAGATGAAGCTCATTGTAGATTTAATTTTCCAAAGCGGATTTGAAGGTATGAGATATTCCATATCCAATACAGCAGAATATGGAGACTATATAACAGGCCCGAAAATTGTGACAGAAGAGACAAAGAAAGCAATGAAACAAGTTCTAAAGGATATTCAGGACGGAGTTTTTGCAAGAAATTGGCTTTTGGAAAATCAAGTAGGATGTCCTAACTTTATGGCAAAAAGAAAGCAGGAAGCTTCTCATCAGCTGGAAGAAGTAGGAAAAGAGCTGCGGAAGCTGTATAGTTGGAATAATGAAAATAAACTATTGGATAATTGAGAAAAGACAGGCCAAAAACAGGGGAACTGCCAGATGAGCTGAATGAAGAATACCTGTCAATCATAGGATACCTCTAAAGTAGACAGATGAAATAGAAAAATCTGTTATTTTGGAGGTATTTTTTATGTCTAGAAAAAATGTTTACATTTGAAAAAACAAGCCGTTACAGATTACCTTAATAGAAATAAATGGAGAGTACAGATATGGGAGAATGACATCTAGGATCCTCCATTTTATTTATGCCTCATACAATAAAATATGTTTTTGATGAGAATGGGCATTTGTCATATGTTTTTTTAAGAGAAGAAAGGGATATTATCGGTAGGTAATAAATTTGACATCAGTCATTGCTTTTCTATTTGAATTTTGTAATTCCAGTATTGCTTCTTTTGGAAACATAGATAGCTGTGAAAGGTAGATTATAGATGGATAATTCATTTTTTGGAGACAACAGATAAACTAAAGGATTTCGTTCATTCATTATGGGTTCTGCAATACGATTTTAGGGAATATTTTTGCCAATGTCATATAGCCTATCGGATAATCTTGGAGTTGCACGGATCCATAACAAATGCCAGATAAGTTCATCCTTCTTTCAGGACATGGATGTAGGCGATATCTGTACACTACTTCTGATTGGTGGTTTCCGTCTCAAAATTACGTTTCAGGATATTTATTTTGTTATCTGGGATGTTCCATGGCTGGCATGATAATTTTACTTTTTTACCACAATGGAGCACAGCCCCTGGGGCATTTTACAGATCAACAAGCTGCTGTTTGAATTCCAAAGTGTAAGATTTTTAGTTTTTTTACATGCTCTACATTTCCTTTGCTCTTTTCCTTCATAGTATAGGTTGTTCAACTTTTTCTATCTATACTTAAATACGAATACCAGAGTACAGAGAATAAAAAGTGTGGTAGCATTCTATGAGTGACAAGATGAAGCCTATGCTGAAAAAGGAGAAACAGCATATATGAAAAAGAGATAATGATAGATATCCAAAAATTGGAAATTATCCGGTTCCTGGCTTAAAAGCTCAGAAGGCTTATGATACGATAGAGATATAAAAACGAAAGGGAAAGCAGGTGGGAGATTTGACGGTGACGGAACAGATAGACCAGAAACATCAGGAAGATTTACAGAGGCTAAGAGGTT
>CANOLZ010000047.1 GCA_947567075.1 uncultured bacterium | reverse complement strand
CTTGATAATTGAGCTCTGCCACTTCCTGATCTGACAACAGTCCATCCATAAGCATCAATGTATCCTCTAAACCAGGGTATTCTTCCAAAGTATCCTGACGTACTACTGTAGAACAATAATAATTCACTTGAAATGCCAAGTCGTCCAAAAGGGGAACTACATTTTCCTTACTAAGCTGGGCGTCTGTTGTAAATGCATTGGTCACGTCAATATCTTTATTATCCAGAGCTTGATATTTTAATCCAATATCAATATCTTTTACTTCTTTAAAATTCATCCCATAGGCATTGCATAATGCTAAAAATCCGTCTTCCCTCTCTATGTAGTCTCCATTTCCCCCAAAAACAAGGTCCTGTGATACTTTTGCCAAATCTGAGCAGGATGTAAGTCCATGTTCATCCGCCACTTCTTTTCGCACTGCCACAGCATAGGTATTATTGAATCCATAAAGTCCAACCCAGGTCATGCCAAATTTCTCTTCATACTCTTCTTTTAGTTTTCCTAATATTTCATCGTCAGACACCTCTCCTGCCTCATGGCCTAGTACCAATACCCATCCACTGGATGTATACTCTGGATAGAGATCAAAGTCCCCTTTCTCCATAGCTGGATGAATATTACTTGTCCCTCCGCCAATTCCTTTTGTCACTTCCACCTCATAATCTGTCTTTTCTTCAATTAATATTTTCAGCATCTCTCCTAAAATATATTGTTCTGTCATAGGTTTTGTTGCAATTTGGATAGGCTCCTTTGGAGTTTCTACATTTTCTTCTTCTCCAGAAGAATCTGTCTCCACCTGAGCTTTTGTCTCTGTTTCCTCTGCTGTCTGGGAATTTTTCGAACATCCTATTAAAAGGAGGGCTGTTACTAATCCCAACAATCCTATTACTTTTTTCTTTTTCATACACTTATTCTCCTTTTTTTCTTTCTATTTTTTTCTAAACATCCTAATAAAAAATCGCTGCTAAGAGCCAAAAGGGCAATGAGCAGACTCCCTGCAAAAGTCATTGCTGGATTGTAAATAGTGATTCCTCTGTAAATGGCCACTCCTAAACCTCCAGCTCCAATAAAAGATGCAATTCCTCCTACAGAAATCGTCATCACTGCCATACTGCGTATACCTGTTAAAATAATGCTGTCAGCTAAAGGAATTTTTATGCGGAATAAAATTTGCAGTCTGGTGCTTCCCATTCCCCTTGCCGCTTCTACTATTTCTCTGTCAATGGACATAATCCCCGCATAAGTATTTCTCACCATAGGCATCATAGCATAAATAGAGAGGGCTGTCACCGCCGTCTTATCCCCAATTCCAAGAAAAGGGATGAGTATTCCTAAAAGAGAAATTGCAGGGATTGTATAAAATACATTGCACATCCCAATAACAACAGGAGCCAGTTTTTTATACTCGGCAATAAAAATCCCAAGACAAAATCCTAATATTCCTGCTATGGAAATAGCAGTGGCTGATAATAGAATATGAGCTCCCAATAATTGTGCAAACCACTCCCAACGCTCTACGTATAATGTTAGAATGGATTGAACCAATTCCATTTTTTTATCCTCCGCTTTTTTCGGTATAATTTTACATTATACGTTGTTCTTTCATAATTTTCAAGTTATATCTTCATTTCTTAGAACAAATATTCGAAAATCTTTCTCTTGGCGCTCTCCTTTTTCATCTCTTTCTCCATCATCTTTGATATGGGAAATTTTTGAAAACATGAATGGAAAAGACCTCCTTCTCCTTTGGCAGACAACGGTTTCTACAAAGCGCAGTATGTCCATGCTCTGTCAGAAAGCTGTTCTATGTAATTCCTTTGAAAAAGAAAATATATTCATAAGTTCTGTGAATTTTTTAAAAATGTTTGTCCCAATTCCTTTTATAGTGTCTGGTAAAATGTATGTATAAATATAGCTAATATATATACTTGGTATCCATTCGTTAAATGAACGATTTTACATACCTTGAAATAAGCATTCAAATAGAGTAAGATATAAAATATTTTATAAATCAAAGGTAGCTAAAAAAAATAGTGGAAAAACAAGAACCTTTCTCTAAATGGATACAGTCTTTAATAGAGGGATAAAATGTGCTTAGAATGTTATACAGACCAAAAAAGGATTACTCCACTCCTTAATCCTATAGATTGTTTAAAGAACCACACCCAGTATATTATATGTGGCACTTGTGGGAGATGTATTTGTATGGAGCATGATCCAAAACGCAGATTGCAGCGGTGGAATTTCCCATTCAAATCATTGGAAATTGCAAAATTGTACTTACGTACGGCAGACTATACTGTGAAAAAATCGTGTGGTATTTATGAGATTAAAAGTAACAATGGCAGGATTTCCTATAAGATTTTTACAGACAATAAAAATTTACAACTGTTTCTGAAAAAGAATAAAGACAAACTATGTGAAAGTATGGTTCCTATATTTATGATTGGAGATTACAAGGAATATATAAGTACACAAGTAAGAATATTGACCAGCGTTGAAATAGTAAAGTATATGTCAGAGCGGTAATATTAATAAGATACAACAAAATATATTTGAATATCTGTTAGGCGATGAAACAAAACCATTGCCTATTTTTATGTCATTTACCCTCTATCCAAACCCCGTATTTTGTCCAATATAAACAATATAATAAAAATTAAATAGTGTGGGAGACAAAAAAGGCTATGTATTGCCAATGACTTGCATACATGTCAATTAATACACCTAATCGAATTGCTTCATATATCTCAATATTTAAAAGCCCAACAGGATAACAGTGGATATATTTTTTTAGAGGAGGAACGTATGTTTGATAAAATAGGGGACTTTCAACCGAAAAACTCCATGTTAGGATAGGATTTTGAACTATGGGCGCAAGGTATGGTGACCACATGAACATTTGAAACAAAGAGATCAGAGGAATATATTCCGAAATAAAGTATAAAAGTCGTTGAAAAAAATATCTTTGCCGTTGCCCTTTACCAAAATTTTGAAAGGTGGGAAATAAGTATGAGTATAAAAGACATAGTCGAGGATTTATTGGTCTAGTTTGAATGCTTTCAAAACATGTTAGAGATTTTAGAGGCAAGTTTTGAGAACTGTACAAACGGCGACTGCCTCTGGGAGACATTAACTATTCATGTTCTATACAAGTATTTAGAAATGTTCAAAACAACGTACATAGAGAAATTAACTGAATCATTAAAAGCATTCAAACGGGCGTCTTTTCGTTTGCTCCGAATTTAGACAGGAATATTCCTTATATGAAGAATTATAAGCTGTTGGATTAGAAACTGGTCAGTAGGTGCAAATAAAAGAATTGGGAGAAATATTTTTTATAATTTACAACACTTTTCAAAAGTATCTTTTATTAAATCTTTTATCATTTCCAGCTGTTTAATTTCATCAAAAGAATATTCACACTCATAATTCGTATCTTCAAATTTGTGCAAGGTAAATTAGTTCTGTTCTTTTCTAATGTACACTCGACATATCCACTTTGTCGATAATTCACCAAGCTGCATATACCCATATCTGGAAGTTTTCTTATATTTCATGTCTAAGTTGGTGTCAAGCATATCTTTAACAAAATCCAATACTTCTTTTTCTTCTGGCGTTAAAATAGTGTCGTTCTTTTCTTTGGATGTATATGTTAATATGCCATCAGGAGAAATTACGCTGCTCAAACGCTCTGTTATAACATCATTTATATATTCATCGAAAGCCTTTTGAATAATGACATTAAATTTATCTAGTACGGATTGGGTCTTTGTTCCACCATATATGTTCTTATTTATAAGTGCTTTGACAAGCTGGTTAGAAGGATTTTTAAATTGTTCGGCAATGACAGCTTTTACCATTGTCATATGCTTTAAATCAGATGCACTGTTTAATATTGACTTGACATTAAATGAATCTTTCTGAAATCTTTTCAATTCGTCAACAGCTTCTTTTCTTATATGAAAAAGGTCAAATTCAAAAAACGGCACAGTATCCATTTTATTATGCTCTCCCAAATCCGAATAAAACTGATAGACTATCCCGTTTGTTAAGATTCCAAACTTTGCTTTCGTAACAGAAAAGTATCGAATTAGCTGACTTATATGTTTCGTGGACAATTCCGTGTTGGTGGATTTCGCTTCAATTAATATCAATGATTCATTGTTAATCATGATGGCATAATCAACCTTTTCACCTGTCTTTATTCCTGCATCAGCTGTATATTCAGGAACAAATTCACAAGGATTAAAATGGTAATATGATAGATGTTTTCGTGGCTTCTTCTGTCCGTATATTTTCTTTGATGCCCTCAATTCGATTAGAAAAATCCGTTAGTTTCTCAATAAAATTCATATACTCCCTTCCTTTATAGATACCTTATCCTACTGCAAAACAATAGAAGCCACCCTTTGGGAGGCTTCTATTGTCATGAATAAAAGTTTTGACAAAAGTCAATACCTAGCAGATATTCTATTCCTATCCCTCCAATCAAAGCTACCATTACAGATACCTATTCTCCTCTCATTTGTAATAATTGTCTATATTATACCATAATAAGGAAATTTTGTCATTTCATGTCAATACATATTTTCATGCCTACACACCCTCTAACTTACCTTTTTCTGTATAATATTACTTATTTCTATACTATTCTCCCTATGCATTGCCTTTGCTGTGCTTTATTTCTATAGAAATTCGTCATCTGTCAGCATATCCAATATTTTATGCTTCGTTTTCTTTTTGCTGCTGTTAAAGGCATTTGTTATACTCGAATTAAAGTTTATTCCATATTAGTATCCAAAGAACATAAATGAGATCCAAGACAGTTCACAGCATACTCCCTTGGGATACCTAAGGCACTGGATACGCCATCCAGTCACTTATGTTCTTTTATTGACTGCTTATAGAAAACGGACGGCGACAATCGTCCTAATTGGAAATGTGGAAAATGTCGCCCTTCCTTATTTTTACAGATTTTTTATTTTTTCCTTTTGAGAGGATATTGCAGACCATATGAAAAACATTGTTAATCCTACAAACAAGAAAAATCAAAACTATGAAAAGTTGCGGTGTCCATCCCACGAAATCTTTGATGGATTATTTATTTTATGTATCCTCCATGTGCACTAAAACTACATGTATCCGATTGATATAATATGCGATTCACAACATTATAAAGTTTTTCATTTACTACACCATTTAACCATAAAATGGCATAGGTTTATATAAAAATACATTGTTTTGCAAAAACCTCAAAACCCCATAAAATCAAAGGTTTCCTACAACTCATAAGGGGTCTCCTGATACACATAATAATTAAGCCAATTTGTATATAAATTATTACAGTGGGATCTCCACTGCAAAAGAGGTCTTTTTGTATAATCATTATCTGGATAGTAATTGACTGGCAGTTCAATGTCTAAACCTTTTTCTTTATCCCGTATGTATTCCTTGTGCAATGTAATTCTATCATATTCTGGATGACCCATTACAAAAATCTGTTTTCCTCCTTGTGCCATGGACAAGAAAATCCCTGCCTCCTCAGATTCCGCCAAAATCGTTAGATCTTTGCAATTTCGAATATCTTTGGCCGAGATTTCAGTATATCTAGAATGGGGAGCCTTAAATACATCATCAAAACCTCGTACAAGAGGAATTTTTCGATTTAATACTTTATGTTCAAAAACACCAGACAGCTTTTTAGAAAGCATTCTTTTTTCCAAACCATAGTGGTAATACAAAGCGGCCTGGGCTCCCCAGCAAAGGTGGAGGGAGGAAGTGACATTGTCCTTTGTCCACTCCATAATCTCACATAATTCTTTCCAATAATCCACTTGTGTAAATTCCAGCTGCTCAATGGGAGCTCCTGTTATAACAATACCATCAAATTTCAAATGTTTCACTTGAGAAAAATTTGTGTAAAATTGGTTCAGATGATTTGTAGAAGTATTATTGGAAACATGACTGCTCATATGGAGAAATGTAACATTTACCTGTAATGGAGTGTTGGACATGGAGCGCAAAAGTTGGAGCTCCGTGTCCTCCTTTAAAGGCATCAGATTCAAAATACAAATTTCTATTGGACGGATATCCTGATGGCTCGCCCTATCTTCATCCATGACAAATATATTCTCATTTTTCAATATTTCTTTTGCTGGTAATTCCCTTTGTGTTTTAATTGGCACTTTCTCTTCCCCCATACATGACAATAACCATCATCCGTCACTTACAAGCTTATTTTACGACTCTCACCCGGAAAACACCTTTGATTCCTTCTAATTTCTCGATTATCTCTCTTGACAAAGGTTTTTCCACATCGATCATAGTATATGCATAATCTCCCTTTGATTTATTCACCATATCAGAAATATTAATTCCTGCCTCTCCAATCAAAGCAGTAAATCTTGTAATCATATTTGTAATATTTTGATGAAAGATAGCAATTCTTCCTTCCCTTGTGCAGACTCCCATGTCACAGTTTGGATAATTTACACTGTTTACAATATTTCCATTTTCCAAATAATTCATTAGTTCTTTTACAGCCATTTTCGCACAATTGTCCTCCGATTCTTCTGTGGATGCTCCCAAATGGGGAATGACAATACAGCCTTTTTTTCCTGCAACTGTAGGGTTAGGGAAATCTGTCACATATTTTCGAATTTTTCCATCCTCAATTCCCTTTACAACATCTTCTTCTTTTACTAATAAATCTCTGGCAAAATTCAAAAGAATGACTCCATCTTTCATTTTTGAAATGGCCTCTTCATGGATCATCCCCTTTGTGGAATCTAACAGGGGAACGTGGATTGTAATTATATCGCATGTTTCATAAATTTGCTCTACATTTAAAGCATGTTTCACATCCCTGCTTAAATTCCATGCAGCATCTACGGAAACATAAGGATCGTAACCATATACTTCCATGCCCATATGTTTTGCCACATTGGCAACTTTCACGCCAATTGCTCCTAATCCTATAATTCCCAGTTTTTTATCCTGAAGTTCTGTACCTGCAAATGCCTTTTTTTCTTTTTCTGCCGCTTTTGCAATTTCTGGATTGTCCTTTTCCGACTCTGCCCAGGAAATTCCTCCTACAATATCTCTGGATGCCAAGAGCATTCCAGCAATTACCAACTCTTTCACCCCATTGGCGTTTGCCCCTGGTGTGTTAAATACAACAATGCCCTTTTGTGCACATTTATCCAAAGGAATATTATTTACTCCAGCTCCTGCCCTTGCCACTGCCAGTAAGTTCTCTGGCAGCTCCATTTCATGCATGGAAGCGCTTCTTACTAAAATTCCTTGGGCTTCTTGAATGGTTTCTGTTTTTTCATAAAAGTTTTTAAATTTCTCAAGCCCTACACTGGCAATAGGGTTGAGGCAGTAATATTTAAAATTCATGATCTTTTTTCCTCCTCTTTTGGCCTATGCATTCTTTTCTTCAAATTCTTTCATAAATTCCACGAGTTTTTCTACCCCTTGTATAGGCATTGCATTATAAATACTAGCCCTCATTCCTCCTACTGTCCTGTGACCTTTTAAATTTTCAAATCCTCTTTCCTTCGCTTCCTTGACAAATTTTCCATCCAGTTCTTCCTTTCCAGTAATAAAGGGCACGTTCATAAGGGAACGGTCTTCTTTTACAACAGTTCCTTGAAAGAGCTTGCTCTCATCTAAGAAATCATACAAAATCTTTGCCTTTTTCTCATTGTGTTCTTTCATTGCCTCCAGACCACCCATTTTCTTTAACCACTTAAACACTTTTCCACATATGTAAATCCCATATGCAGGAGGTGTATTGTAGAGGGAATCATTGTCTGCATGAATTTTATACTTCAACATAGTGGGAGTCCCTGGAAGACAGTCCTCTCTTATTAAGTCTTCTCTTATAATAACAATGACCACCCCTGCTGGCCCAATGTTTTTTTGTACCCCTCCAAAAAGAATTCCATATTTTGTTATATCTACAGGCTCTGACAAAAAACAAGAAGATACGTCAGATACTAATATTTTTCCTTTTGTATTAGGAAGCTTTTTGTATTTTGTTCCATATATTGTATTGTTTTCACAAATATATACATAATCTGCCTCCTCTGATATAGGTAAATCCTCACAGTCTGGTATATAGGAAAAGGTCTTATCCTCACTGCTTGCAATTTTATTTGCCTTTCCGTAAAGAGCTCCTTCCTGCCAAGCTTTTTTCGCCCACTGGCCTGTTACAATATAGTCTGCCACCTTATTTTTCATCAAGTTCATTGGAATCATGGCAAATTGCTGACTAGCCCCTCCTTGAAGGAACAGCACTTTGTAATTGTCAGGAATATTCATTAACTCTCTTAAATCTTTTTCTGCTCCTTGGATTATCTCCTCATAAGCTTTGGATCTATGGCTCATCTCCATCACAGACATTCCTGTCCCATTGTAATCCAACATTTCATTGGCTGCCTCTTTTAATACTTCTTCTGGTAAAACAGCTGGTCCTGCTGAAAAATTATAAACTCTGCTCATTGCTATTTCATCCTCCATTTTTTCATTTTATTCTTATTAGTAATACATAATGACAGGCAGACCAACCTCTGCCTTTTCAAAAATCTGTTTGGCTTTTTCATAAGGAAGGTTAATACACCCATGGGAACCTGACGTTTTATAAATCTCTCCTCCAAATTCTTTTCGCCATGTGGCGTCATGAAGGCCAATATTTCCATTGACAGGCATCCAATAATTTACAAAAGAGGCATATCCTGGTCCTCTCAAAATTCTTTTTCTCTGTTTTCCATAAATATAACATACTCTGGCAGGCGTTCCCCTGCCTCTTTTTAAATTACCTGTTACTATGGGGCTTTCTAAATACAGCGCTCCATCTATATAATAATACAATGTCTGCCTTGACATGTCTATCTCAATATACGTCTTACCAATATCCTCTTCCCCTGCTGGCCTTTTTAACTTACTTTCCTTAAACATCATTGCTCTTGTAACAGGCTGCCCCGATTGAAGAGTGTCTATAATTGCTTTTTTCTCTGCCTCTCTGTCTATTAAAAACCCATAAGTTCCTCCATGGATTGTGACGCTCCCCCCTCCTGTTTTATTCCACACTCTATCCTTTCCTAAAGTGTCGTATTTATCCCCCAAAGATTCCACATAAGCATCTACTTTCTTTTCATCAATATAAGGTTCTCCTTGTGAAAAAGCAATCCATTTTGCAATCCTTTCTTTTGTAATGCCTTCCTCCTCCTTGAGATCTTCATAAAGGGTTGAGGCATTTTGAAAAGCGTGAATTTTAGCAAAGGTATCGTATACTTTTTGCGTCTGTTCATTTATATAATATTCCTCATATAGGTCTTCTTCTATTATATAAATGTCCCTCTCTTCCCCCTCTACTGCCTCTTTCACCCTTGCCTTTATTTTTTCTTCACTTATCTGGTTTCTCTCCTCTTCTACAAGAACATATCCATCCTGCCTTTTTTCAATTCTGGCATAGACTTCTCCCTCTGGCTTTTTACGGTTCATACATTTTAGTCCTAGTACTGCTTTCTCCAAAGCTTCCTCATCATAGACTAGCCTAGGTTCTATTTCATATGAAAGGGGATTCATAAAGGAGAGAGGCCATAAAAAAGCCTTTTGTTTTTCTTTTATACTTTGTATTTGGGTAAAATAATCTTTATGATATAATATTTCTTTTGCCTCAATTGTTTCCATATCCTGGTTTTCCAAATGAATGGTAAGCTTATAAGGCTCTGAACCTTCCAAAAGCCTTGTCTCCACTTCCTTGGGGGTTAACCCAGTACAGTAAATTCCGTTTATCCATATACCGCTGGCAAAACCCTCTCTATAATATAGTGTCAGACTAAAATAACTGATAACTAAAGCTAGTACAAGGGCTATTGCTCCTATCCATAATAATTTCCCTGCCCGTCTTATCATCCCTGGATTTTCCCATTCCTTTAATTAATTTGTCTTTAAATCGTCTTCATCAAATACTTCATCAATGGCAGCCCCTGCTGGCACCATGGGAAATACTTTCTCATTGCTGCCAATTTCGCACTCTATGACAAATGGCGCCTTGGATTCTACTGCCTTTTCTATGGCAAAAGCCACTTCTTCCTTTTTTGTAATGCGCAGCCCCTCACATCCAAGTCCTTCTGCTACTTTGATAAAGTCTACCTTGTCCCTAAGAACTGTATGGGAATACCGTTGGTCATAAAATAGATCCTGCCATTGTCTTACCATCCCTAGAACATGATTATTCATGATAATTTGTATTATAGGAATATGGTATCTGCTTGCTGTTGCCAGCTCATTCATATTCATACGGAAGCACCCGTCTCCTCCAATATTAACGACTATTTTATCTGGCCTTCCAATTTTTGCTCCAATGCAGGCTCCCAGTCCATAGCCCATTGTTCCTAAACCACCTGAAGACAAGAAAGTCCTTGGTTCTTTATAGGAATAATACTGGGCTGCCCACATTTGATGCTGTCCCACATCTGTGACAATAATTGCCTCTCCCTTTGTTACCCTGTATAACTCCTCCATAATATAAGGGCCTGTCAGTCCTTCTTTTGGATATTTTAGGGGAAATGACGTCTTTAACTGACTTATTTCCTCTATCCACCCTCCATGACTCTGTTTCTCAATCCTTTCGTTAAGCTTAGAAAGAATCTCTTTTATATCTCCTACAATATATGCATCTGTCTGTATATTTTTATTAATTTCCGCTGGATCAATGTCTATATGGAGCACTTTTGCACTTTGGGCAAACTTACCTGCATTTCCCACAACCCTATCCGAAAACCTAGCTCCCAAGGCAATGAGCAAATCGCATCTGCTCACTCCCAAATTTGCGGCCTTTGTTCCATGCATTCCAATCATTCCTGCATAAAGGGGATGGCTCCCATCAAAAGCTCCCTTTCCCATAAGAGTATCACATACAGGAGCCTGAATTTTATCTGCAAATTCCTGCAATTCTCTGGAAGCATTGGAAATAACTGCTCCCCCTCCTACATATAAAAAAGGTTTCTTTGCCTCTGTAATCAATTCAACAGCTGTCAACAAATCCCCTTCTGAATAGGTTTTCTCCTCTTCCCTTTTCTTTATTTTCAGAGGTTTATAGTCCATTCTGGCTGCGGTCACATCTTTTGTTATATCCACAAGGACTGGGCCTGGCCTTCCTGACTTTGCTATGGCAAAAGCTTTATAAATTGTCTCTGCCAGCTTTCCTATATCTTTTACAATAAATCCATGTTTTGTAATGGGCATGGTCACTCCTGCAATATCTACTTCCTGAAAGGAATCTTTTCCAAGGAGGGGAAGATTTACATTACAAGTAATGGCTACTATAGGTATGGAATCCATATATGCTGTGGCAATTCCTGTTACTAGGTTCGTGGCTCCAGGACCACTTGTGGCAAGGCAGACACCTACTTTGCCAGTAGCCCTTGCATAACCGTCTGCTCCATGGGCAGCCCCCTGTTCATGGGAAGTGAGATAATGGGTAATTCTATCTCTATACTTATACAAGGCATCATAAATATTTAATATTGTTCCCCCTGGATATCCAAATACTGTGTCTACTCCATGTTCAAGAAAACATTCTAACACAATTTCTGCTCCACTTAATTCCATATTTATCCCACTCCTCTCTTAAAATTCTAGAATGGCTCCCTTATTTGCACTTGTTACCATCTTGGCATACCTTTCTAAATAACCTGTTGTCACCTTTGGTTCCCTTGGCTGCCACTTCTCTTTTCTCTTTTTCATTTCTTCCTCACTAATATCTACATGCAAAGAATTTTCCAAAATATTAATTTTAATTCTATCTCCTTCTTCTACAAGGGCAATGGGGCCTCCCACTGCTGCCTCTGGAGAAACATGACCGATAGAAGCGCCTCTGGAAGCGCCAGAGAACCTTCCGTCTGTAATTAAGGCAACGCTGGAACCTAAGCCCATACCTGCAATGGCTGATGTAGGATTTAACATTTCCCTCATTCCAGGCCCTCCCTTTGGCCCCTCATAGCGGATGACTACTACGTCTCCTTGTACAATTTTTCCTCCTTTAATAGCGCTGATAGCATCCTCCTCACAGTCAAACACTCTGGCTGGTCCTTCATGAACCATCATTTCAGGAACAACGGCAGAACGTTTTACAACACAGGAGTCTGGAGCTAAATTTCCTTTTAAAACAGCAATTCCTCCCGTCTTGCTATAAGGATTGTCAATATCTCTAATTACTTCTTTGTTTTTATTTATACATCCCTCTATATTCTCCCCTACAGTCTTTCCTGTAACTGTAAGGCAGTCTGTGTAAAGTAAATCTTTTTTCACTAATTCGTTCATTACTGCATAGACGCCCCCTGCCTCGTTTAAATCTTCCATATAGGTAGGACCTGCTGGAGCTAAATGGCATAAATTCGGGGTTTTTGCACTTATTTCGTTGGCAATGTCTACATTCAGTTCTACCCCAGCCTCATGGGCAATGGCAGGCAAGTGGAGCATGGAGTTAGTAGAGCAGCCAAGAGCCATATCCACTGCTAAGGCATTGAGGAAAGCATGTTCTGTCATAATATCCTTTGGCCTAATGTCTTTGGCCACCAACTCCATAATCTGCATTCCTCCATGTTTTGCCAGTCGAATTCTCTCGGAATAGACAGCTGGAATTGTTCCATTCCCCTTTAAGCCCATGCCTAATACTTCTGTTAAACAATTCATGCTGTTTGCCGTGTACATTCCAGAGCAGGAGCCGCAAGTAGGACAAGCCTTTTCTTCAAACTCCTCCAACTCTTCCATTGTCATTTTTCCTGCTGCCTGGGCTCCAACCGCTTCAAACATACTAGAAAGACTTGTTCTCTTCCCCTGAACTCTTCCCGCCAGCATAGGCCCTCCAGACACAAAAATGGTAGGAATATTTACTCTGGCTGCTGCCATCAATAATCCTGGCACATTTTTGTCACAGTTAGGAACTATGACAAGACCGTCAAATCCATGGGCCATGGCCATACATTCTGTTGAATCACAGATCAAATCTCTTGTTACAAGGGAATACTTCATTCCTATATGCCCCATGGCAATTCCATCGCAAACTGCAATCGCAGGGAAGACAATAGGGGTTCCTCCTGCCATGGCAACGCCCATTTTTACTGCCTCTACCATTTTGTCTAAATTCATATGGCCTGGAACAATTTCATTATAGGAGCTTACAATGCCAATGAGAGGCCTTTCCCTTTCTTCTTTTGTATAGCCTAATGCATTAAATAACGATCGATGGGGCGCCTGCTGGACTCCTTTTGTAACTGAATCGCTTCTCATTCTCTCATCCTCCTATTTTCCAATTCTCTCTGCAATATAATCACCCATTTCCCTTGTGGACACTTGGCAGCCTCCCTCACTCATAATATCCATTGTGCGGTACTTTGCTTTTAGTGTCTCCTTTACTGCTCTTTCCACTGCTCTTGCCTCTTTGTCCATGTCAAAGGAGAAACGTAGCATCATTGCTGCTGACAAAATAGTTGCAATGGGGTTTGCCAAATTCTTGCCTGCTATATCTGGGGCAGAACCATGACTAGGTTCATAAAGCCCAAACTTTGTGTCATTTAAACTGGCGGATGCCAGCATTCCAATCGAACCTGTTATCATACTTGCCTCATCGGATAAAATATCTCCAAACATATTTTCTGTCAAAATAACATCAAACTGTTTTGGATTTTTTACAAGCTGCATAGCACAGTTATCCACAAGCATATGCTCTAAATAGACGTCCCTATAGTCCTTGGCCACTTCTTCCACAACAGCTCTCCAAAGTCTGGAAGAGTCCAGCACATTGGCTTTGTCAACACTTGTCACTTTCTTACTTCTTTTTCTGGCAATCTCAAATCCTTTTACCGCAATACGCTGTATTTCCTTTTCATCATAAGTCAAAGTATCTATTGCCTTCCTTATGCCATTCTCCTTTATAGTCTTTCTTTCTCCAAAATAAAGCCCCCCTGTCAGCTCTCTCATAATGAGAATATCAAATCCCTCTCCAATGATCTCCTCTTTTAAAGGACAGGCTTTTGCCAGTTCTTCATATAATACTGCTGGCCTAATATTGGCAAAAAGATTTAGTTCCTTTCTTATTTGGAGAAGACCTGCTTCTGGTCTTTTCTCTGGAGGAAGCTTATACCAGGGAGAACTACTTCCGTCTCCCCCAATAGAACCCATTAAAACTGCGTCGCTCTCTTTTGCCGTCTTAATTCCTTCCTCTGTTAGAGGAACTCCATGGACATCAATGGATGCCCCTCCTAGGAGTATATTTGTATATTGAAATGAATGGCCGTAAAGGGAAGCTACTTTATCTAAAACCTTTTTTGCTTCTTCTACAATCTCAGGCCCAATTCCGTCGCCATGGATGCATCCTATTTTACATTCCATTTTTTTCCCTTCTTTCCTTATTTATTCTTTTAGGAATGATTGAACTATCTTGTCTATCATATCCCATTTTTCATAAGATTTCAACAACTTTTCCCAGATAACACAGCAAAGTTTTCACTAAATAAAGTAAAAAATTCCTTTTGTGCAAAGAGCTCATTCCTAGAAAAACGTCTTTTTTATTTTAAATATAAACAATAGAATCCACCCTTTGCGAGGATTCTATTGTCATGAATAAAAAACCCCAGATTTCTTTTAAAAATCCAGGCTTTCTATAACTGTTTTTTATCTATCTACTATTTTTTCCTAATTGTATAATATATCATTCTTATACCATAATTTTCATATAATTCAAATAAAATTTTTCATGCAAAAATAAGAATAAAGGAAAAGAAAGAACCATACTATATAAACAATATGATGGATTCTTTAACGATTAGTACGTATATATACTTTTCCCCCTGAGCCATAAATAATTGAAACGGTTGTCCTAGATGCTCCCATTTTAGCACTGGATTCCTTTATCTATGGCATCTGACATACTTTCCTGCTTCCTACCTTTCTCTATCTTGACACCTTCATCTCCTCCATCCACCAGGCCTATATACTGTACTTTCATATACAAACATTTGACATATGCTGTCAATATTCTTATAATATAATCCAATATCCTGCTAAAAACAACTAGGTATTCTAAAATCTTAAGTTCGACACTTTTCTTAAGCTTTCTGGGAATAGAAATAAAAAAGGAGGGCTTTTATGCCACTTGCAGATTATTTTCCAATATGGGATAAGTTAACCCCTGAACAGCAAAATAAAATGACCCGTTCTATTTGTGAAAAATCCTTTCAAAAAAACACTCTTATTCAAAATGGTTCCATGGACTGTATGGGCCTTCTCCTTGTTTCCACTGGACAGCTAAGAGCCTATATTCTTTCTGAAGAGGGAAGGGAAATTACCATTTACCGTCTGTTTGACATGGATATCTGCCTGTTTTCTGCCTCCTGCATGATGCATAGCATCCAATTCGCTATTACCATTGAGGCAGAAAAAGATTCTAGTGTCTTGGTCATCCCTCCTGAAGTTTACCATACAATTATGGAAGAGTCTGCTCCCCTTGCCAATTATACAAACGAAATTATGGCTAGCCGTTTTTCAGATGTTATGTGGCTTATGGAGCAGATTATGTGGAAAAGTTTTGATAAACGTCTCGCAGCCTTTCTTTTAGAGGAAATTTCCTTGGAAGAGACCAACTCCTTGAAAATCACCCATGAAATTATTGGCAACCATCTAGGGACTGCCAGGGAAGTTGTCACCCGTATGCTGCGCTATTTTCAAAACGAAGGTATGGTAAAACTTTCCAGAGGCTCTATTGAAATAACTGATAGAAAAAAGCTGGAAAAACTACATAATCTATAGAAAAATGCCCGCTGGTTGAGTAAACACATCAGCGGGCTCCCTTTTCTTTAGACAGAGAGAAACTATTATTCCTTTCTGTTTCTCACTTTACAAATCAATTGGGTCATTGTTCCCATAGGACAGTAAACACACCAACTGCGAGGTTTGAACAAAACCATTGTAAAAAATCCAAGAACTGTAGATGTCATCATAACACTATAAAAGCCAAAGGCAAACTGTGCCACGCCAGGATGGAAAAATGTTCCGTGATAAGCCCAATTCCATGGAAGTTTAAAGGTCCACAACAAGGTTACTGTCTGTTTTAGATTATCTGCCCCTGCAAAAACAAAATAGGTATTCCAAAGCATTTGAAAAAACATTATAAAAAAGAATATTAAAAACCCATAGCGAAACCATTTACTTTTCATCCAATGAGGTATATCTTTTTTCCTTGAAAGTCCAAACCGTCCTCCCAAAAGTCCAAACAGCTGTCCCCTTCCACAGTATCGGTTACAATATCCTTTGTTCCCCTTAATAATGGAAATGAGGAGAGGAATAAAAAAGCATAAGAGTCCAAGCCATGCAAATAAAATATTAAAAAAGCCTAGAATCAAATAGGTTAAGGATACTATCCAAAGATAATCATACCAATTTTTTTTCATTATACTCCTCCTCCACTTCCTCGATTGAAATAATGGATGCCGGGCATTCCTTTGCACATTTTCCACATCCAACACATTTATTCATATCTACTTGAGCCATAATGCCTTTCACAATCTGGATTGCCCCTAATGGACAAACTTTCACGCAAGAACCACAGGAAACACACATATCCTGCTCTACAAAAGCCTTGCGCTTTTTCCTCTTTGTTTTATCCATACATTCTCCTCCTTACTTCTGATACACCTACTATACACAAAAGTATGGAGTTTTTCTGTGATAAAATCACCCTTTTTTCCTCTCCCACTATTTAGTCAGCCATTTTTCTTTGTCAATAAAGGAAGGGCAAGTAGTCCCCATAGCCTTCTTTTTCCATTTCCTCCTCAGGAATGAAAACTAGGGAAGCGCTGTTAATACAATATCGCAAACCTCCAAGTTGTTCTGGCCCATCGTCAAAGACATGGCCTAAATGGGAATCTCCCACCCGGCTTCGGACTTCCGTGCGCTCCATCCCAGCAGAAGCATCCTCTTTTTCTATAAGAAGGTCTGGAGAAATAGGCTTGGAAAAAGTTGGCCATCCACAAGAAGATAGGAATTTATCCTTTGAGGAAAAGAGAGGCTCACCTGTTGTAATATCCACATAAATGCCCCTCTTTTGTGTTTCCCAGTACTCATTTTCAAAAGGACGTTCTGTTGCATTCTTTTGTGTTACGTCAAATTGCAGAGGAGTTAATATATCCTTTAGCTCTGCTTTTGTCTTACGCTTATACTTTTTCGCATCCTCTTTTTCTTTTTTTAATTCAGCGATTTTTTTAAAGTCAATGTGGCAATACCCGAAAGGATTCTTTTCCAAATAATTTTGATGATATTCTTCAGCAGGAATAAACTGTAAAATGGGCAAGTTTTCTAC
>CANOLZ010000046.1 GCA_947567075.1 uncultured bacterium | reverse complement strand
GTTATAATCTTGCCTTTACCCGTTGCAGTTACATAAAAGTCTGTTTCAATTTCCTTTATCCAGAAAAAGAGGAATTCTGCCGTCTGTATGTATCATTATCTTTCTGATTCAGTTCATTCTTTACCAGTGCCAGTTTTTTCTTCAGTTCTTTGATTTTCTCTTCGTCACCAGAGGATAATGTAATCTCCAGTTCCAGCTATTCTTTTTTCTTCTTTAGCTTCTCAATCTCCCTATCAACTTTCTTCGTATTCCCAATACATTTCTCCTCAGTTTTGTCTGAATTGTCTACTTTTACTTCCTCATTTTCAGATGCATTCTGGATTATCAAAAAAGATTTTACGATTACCAGTTTCGGCTTGTCCTAACCAATATAGACCTTTAGGCTTCTTCTCTGATTTCTCACTGTGAATATATTCATCTTGGTGAGCAGGGATTTCATCAGATGCTTTTTCATAAAGGGGAACTTCCGATTTCAGATCCTTTGCATAATTTGTTTTGAAATAATGAATCTTCTCATTAATTTTCATTGATATAAAACTACCTCCTAAATTTTAAATGTAGGACAAGTGTAATCTGTAAAGCTTTGTCCTCTATTGTTTTATTCGATGATTTCAAGGAGCTTATAAACTAACTTGCTGTGAGATGTATTCTAAACGTTGTGGGTTGAGAAAGCATTAGGCTGAAAGCTATATTTTATGCCTATACCCTTATTATATTATTTAGAATAGCGAATACTGGGTTTTAGCATTACATGATAAGGAATGTTGTTGACCATAAATGAAATTGAATGTAAAATAGGGATCATTAAAAAAGGTATGAAATGAAAGCGCAATACAATAAAAATATTTGTATGTTATTAAAGATGCAGCCAGGTAAGATCTTTAAAACATGTAGGCAATGAAAACATGAAAAGGGAAGAAAATGTATTTACTTGACACATAATTTCTATTTTAGTATGCTTTATGTAAAGTTTTTCATATTATATGAATATATTGTCTGACATATAGCTTTGCCTATTATTTGCTATATGAATTTGTATAGGTATTGTCCATTGTCTAAAAATGGAGGATGATTATGGCGCTGATACAAATGTTTTTAATGTCCCAGTCATTACTACGTACAGTTCCAGTTAGTGTAATTTTGCCAGCAGATAAAATGGTAATAGAGGGAAGACCTGTAAGAGAAGACAAACCTTATAAAACACTTTATTTACTACATGGAATTTATGGCAGTAATATGGACTGGATTCATGGAACAAATATTTATCGGTGGGCAGAAGAGAGAGAGCTGGCAGTAATAATGCATTCAGGGGATAATATGTTTTATATTGATCAGGAAAAGCCTCATTTTCCCTCTTTCCCATAAAAGAGAGGATACTTCTATTGCAGGGCTATCCATGGGAGGCTATGGTGCAGTCCGCAACGGTTTAAAATATTATGAGACATTTGGTTATATAGCTGGACTGTCTTCTGCATTTGTTATTGAAAGGCTAAAACAAAGAACCAATGACACGTCCACCTATATTGGAACAAAAACTTTTGCAGAGAGCTGCTTTGGTGAGCTGGATAAAGTGGAGGAAAGTGATTTAACCCCCCTTTGGATGGCAAAGGGATTAATAAAAAAGAAGTCAAAGCTTCTAAGCATTTATTTATGTTGTGGAAACAAAGATTTTTTACTTGAGACAAATAAAGAGTTCTATCACAGAATAAAGGATATGGGCTATGACGTGGTTTTTGAAGTAGGTCAGGGAGGACATGACTGGGACTTTTGGAATGAATCTATTAAAAAAGTGTTAGACTGGCTTCCTCTGGAAAAGGGACTTACAGGGTTAAATAGTGAAAATGTAGAAGAATAATACATAGGGAAGAAGATTTATATTCAAATGAATATAGAAAATAAAATAATGATAAATATTAGTTTTTTTCTCCTCATAGGACTTCTCCTTCCTTTGCATTGCAGAGGAGAGGAGCAAAGAGAGAAGGTTTATAAACAAGAGCAGGGCTTTTCCAAGGAGCTGTATGAGGATTATAAGAGGCGCTTTGACAGTATTAAAACAGAATCCCATATTGCAGAAAACGGTTTTCGCAAAATAGAAGATCAAATTTTTTTAGTGGAAATGCAGACCTTTGGAGAGGTTACCTTTATTCCAGCTTTGGACAGGCGTTTTAATCGTTTGGCTCTTTTTTTGTCAGATGAGGATGGGAATATAGTTTATAAAACGGAACAGCTGGAAACAAATAGCAGAAATAGGGGAGAGCTATATCAGCCGAATAAAGGAATAGCCGCTGTTTCTTTTCAAGATATGAATGGAGATGGAATGATAGATATTGTGCTTATCACCTCCTGTATGAATAAGGATCCTTCTTATAAGAGGAGAACCTATAACGTAGGGGATGTACTGTTTCAGAATGAAAGAGGTTTTTATAGAGACTGGAGACTGTCTGACAAAATAAACCGCTTTAGTATGAACAAAAGCATAGAATTTATTGTTTCTTTTGTAAGAGATGGTTATTCTACAGAGTTTTTATATACAGCTACAACCTTAAAGGAACTTGAAGAAAATGGCTTTCAAATAGAAAAAGACCAGTGTTATTGGAGACAGTTTGAGAAAATGGGAAAGCTGCAAGTCGTTCCAGGAACGATGAGCCTGGCAAGACACAGTGTATTTATGCTCTATTTAATTAATGAGCAGGGGTACATTGTCTGGAGTTTCCAGCCAATGGGAGAATATGACCATCTCTATGCATTAAAGGGTGTTACATGCAGAGATATTGATGGGGATGGATTAAAGGATATTATTGTGTTAATGGACCTTAGCTATTTAGGAGAGGAAGAAGAGCCAGTTGTCCAGGCAGATTATTCTATTTATTACCAAAGAACTGGCGGATTTTATGAGGACAAAGAGATAAAGGAAAGTATTCCGTGCAAAGAAGAGGATTCTATGGAAGGGATTGTAGAGAAGGCACGAGAATATTGGGGATGGGGAGTTTAAATATGATCAAAGTTCTAATTGTGGATGATGAGAAACCTATTTGCGACCTGATTGATCTAAACTTGTCAGCAGCAGGATACCAATGTGCGGCTGTACAAAATGGACTAGATGCAATTACTATTATAGAGAGGGATAACTTTGACTTGATTTTATTAGATGTCATGCTCCCAGGGGCAGATGGCTATGATATTATGGATTATATACGTCCCATGGAAATACCAGTAATTTTTATTACTGCTAAACATGAGGTGAGGGACAGGGTAAAAGGACTAAAATTAGGAGCAGACGACTATATTGTCAAACCTTTTGACATAGTAGAGCTTATAGCCAGAGTGGAGGCAGTGCTTCGACGGTATAATAAGACAGAGCGATTACTGTCTGTAGGAGATGTGGTAGTGGATGTAGAGGCCCGCAGGGTTATGAAAGGGGACAGACCCATTGTATTGACAAATAAGGAATTTGGCCTTCTCGTACTATTTATGAAAAATAAAAATGTAGCCTTATTTCGGGAAACCTTATATGAGAAAGTATGGGAAGGAGAATACTTTGGAGACAGCAGGACACTAGATTTACACGTCCAGCGATTGCGTAAAAAATTAAAGTGGGAACAACAGCTTGTTGCAGTGTATAAAGTGGGCTATCGCTTAGAAGTATAAAACGAAGATTCCTGTCCTTGGAGCTTATTGAGATGGATGTTCCCTTTTAAAAGCCCAAATGGGAAAGGTATGGGAATAAATCATGAGATTTTCACTAAAATTGCTTTTTTGGACAATCATTATCATGGCTGTAGGGTTTGGATTCAGCGGTTTTTACTTTGTAAATTATGTATTTGATACTTCCTTGGAAAGAGAAATAAAGCAGACTGTAGATGAAAGTAGTATTTTAAAGTTTGCCTTTGAGACAGCGGCTCTTAACATCCCTGCAAAGTATGATGTGCTTCAAGATGATACAGTAGAACAAATTGCCTTGAACTTGGAATTAGGAGGAAGGGATACAAGACGTTTGCTTCGTTTGTCTGATGAGAAAAAAAGCTTATTATATATGAGCGATGGTTTTAAGGCAGATTACAATATGCTTTTAGAAACCGACCAGTCTAGAAAAACGTATAGAATTATCAAGGAGCAGGGAAATTATTATATACAGACAGGAATTGTCATTCATGCATTAGACAGAGTTTTATATTTAGAAACATTAAAGGATGTATCAGAAGTATTTAAGGAAAGAGCCCTTGGTTTTTCCGTTTACCGAAGAGTGACTATTTTTATGTTACTTTTTGGAACTGTAATTATGCATTTTATGTCTTCCTGGCTGACAAAGCCTATTCGTCTTCTAACAAGGGCTACGAAAAGAATGGCTGCTGGAGATTATGATTATAGGGCAAAACAGATTAGTGGGGATGAACTGGGGCAGCTTACTATGGATTTTAATAAGATGGCAGGCGCACTAGAAGAAAACATGAATAAATTGGAGGAAGAAATAAGGGCAAGAGAAGATTTTGTAGGGGCTTTTGCCCATGAATTAAAAACACCATTAACAGCTATTATCGGTTATGCGGATATGATGCGTTCTAGAAGGCTAGATGAAAATCAAAACTTTCTCTCTGCCAATTATATTTATACAGAAGGAAAGCGTTTAGAATCTATGTCTTTTCGACTCTTAGATATTATTGTGACAAAAAGGGGGGAGGCAGAATTGAAAATCGTTCCTGTTTCTCCTCTTTTTGAATACTTACAGAACATGTTTGTGACAAATAAAACAATGAAGTTTCGATTTGATTATGAGAAGGAACGAGTGCAGGCAGATGCAAACCTGATTAAAACTGTTCTTATTAACTTGCTAGATAATGCCTGTAAGGCCTCAGAACCTGGCAGTTTCATTGATATAATGGGATATGGAGTGGAGGAGGGCTATTGCTTTGAAGTAAAAGATTACGGAATAGGAATTCCAAAGGAAGAGCAGAAAAAAATTATGAAGGCTTTTTATATGGTAGACAAATCTAGAGCGAGAAGTAAAAATGGCGCTGGACTTGGACTGGCATTATGTGCAGAAATATTGCTCTTACATGAAAGCAGTTTAAGAATACAAAGTGAGCCTTTAAAGGGGACTTCCATGAGCTTTGTACTAGCTTATGGAAGAGAGGAGGAATTTTTATAAAGAAGATAGGCTTTAGTTCTAAAGGGGAATATGGCAGATGGATTTTTTTTGTTGTTTTATCTGTAGCTTTGTCAATATGGGGTCCGGAAGGGGCGACCATTTATATGGATAAGTCTATTTTGAATAAGATCTCTGGCGTTGCTGTAGAGACGGAAGAGGAAGGATATCGGTATACATTAAGCCCGGATGAACGGCTTTTTCTCTTATCAGAATGCTTAAATAGTCAGTCCCTGCCAGAAAGTGAGCAGAATGCCATGACGAGAGAAGATCCTTCGAATATTGATTATAAAGATTTGGAAGGGGCTTATGCATTTGTTTTGAATCACAGGGGGCCTTCTGGGAGGGAGATTACAAGAGGAGAGATTTTTGGGACGTGTAATAGAGAGATAGGTATCCTAAAAGATTTAGGAATATTACCGGATAGAGTAAAGGAGATAGATGAATCAAATTATGATGCTGTCCTATATTCAGCCATTGATGTGCTGGAACCAAGGAATAATGTAGGGGTGTGGAAAATTTCTCTTTCTAACAGCCAAAAAAATGCCAACAAGGAAAACCGCCTTATTGATGCGTATGTGGATGGGGATACTGGAAAAATTTATGAGTTTTATGTGCGATCCTCTTTTTCATGGGAGGAAATAAATACAGATGAATTGATGGAAAAGTGGAGAACGTATATGGGATTAGGAAAGCCTGAAATATATATATGGGAAAATCCACTGCTGGAAACAACCCCATACTTCAAAAAATATGTATTTGCAGGAAACGGAGAAGAGAAAACAATTGTTACTGTAGGATTTTATGAGGGAATCCATGAACTATTTTTAAAAATATCCAAATGATGCAATTTAGATGCAAAAATGATGAGAATTTGATGCAGCTCTTGTGTATTCTAAGATTCGACAGAATTCGAGAAAGATACATAAGAGCTTTTTTGCATGAAAGGGGTATGATAGATGGAGATGAAAAACAGAGGAAAAAAATTGCGCAGATTTTTTTGCTATATAGCTCCATGGGTTTTGGGATTATTTGTTGTAGTGGCAGTCACTATGACGAAGACATTAGAGGGGGCTGGGACAAAGACTTTGGAGGAAATACAGTTAGAAGGGAACGGTGTATCCTCAGATTTTGTGCCATTCTTTTCAGAGGAGAATGTAACCCCTCCTTTAGTAGCAATAGATGGGGGACACGGTGGGGAGGATGAAGGATGTGCCAGGGAAGGAATAAGGGAGAAGGACATTAATCTTAATATTGCTATGCAATTACAAAAAAAACTATCAGATATTGGGTATCAGGTAATGATGATTAGAGAGGGGGATCAATATATAGCAAAGGAAGAACGGGTGAAAATGGCAAATGAGGCAGGTGCTCATATTTATGTAAGTATTCATCAAAATGCTTGTGAAAAACCAGAAGTAAAAGGAATAGAAACCTGGTATGATGGAGAGGACGACTCAAGGGACAGCAAAAGACTGGCCCAGCTCATTCACCAAGAAACACTAAAAACGACGGATGCTCTTTCAAGGGAGGTAAAAGATAATGGAGAATTTCATGTAACTGGAAAAACGAAAATGCCGGCCTGTCTTATTGAAACAGGATTTCTGTCCAATGACGAGGAGAGGGAAAAACTTAGGACAAAGGAATATCAAGAAAAAATTGTGGAAGGAATTGCACAGGGAATTGAGTATTATTTTCATCCAAAAACAATGTATTTAACTTTTAACAGCAGTCCTTCCGTAGAAGGCACAAATAAGGTGTTGGATTTACTAAAAGAAAAGAAAATAAAGGCAACCTTTTTTCTAGTGGGAGAAAAGGTCCGCAAAAATCCAGAAATAGCTAGAAAAATTGTGGCAAATGGTCATACTATTGGCGTTTCTTCTTTTAAAGAGGATAACAGGGATATTTATGAAAGTGTAGACAGTTATATAAATGATTTTGAGGAGGCTTATAAAGCAATATTGGAAGTGACAGGAGTAGGCGCTAAAATATTTTGGTTTCCAGAAGGAAGTATGGATAGTAGTAAAAAAATAAGAGAATCCATTATTGAGGAAATGACAGCTAGGGGATTTGTATACTATGATTGGAATGCAGAATTGAAAAATGAACTTATTTCAGAGGGAATAGAAAAGATGATTGAAAATGCTAGGGAGAGTATAGTGGGAAAAGAAAGAGTAGTGCTTCTAGCCCATGATACAGCAAATAATACTGCCCAATGTCTAAATAGACTGATAGAACAATTTCCAGAATATAAAATGGAAGTCTTAACAGAAAAAATAGAGCCCATTCCTTTTGGGTAAGGAGAAAAGAAAACATGACAAAAGAACAGGAGTTTTGTTACTTTGTCATGTTTTCTACTCACTGATAAAAAACTAACTTGCATAGGAATCAGCATATTTGTCTCGATGTTCTAGTTGAAGTTGGAAGACATGTTTTCTGAGGGTTCCCATTTGTTCATCTGTCATATTATAAAATTTGCAGCCATATTGGAAGGCATTGATTCCCATAGGTTCTATACGTAAAATTTCAGCGTTAATTTCTAAAGTTTCTGTGGGCAGATCGTAGGAAAAGGAAAACGTTTGGCCAATGGGAAGAATATGTTGTGTAGAAATAAGCATTCCTCCCGCACTGATATTGCATAAGTTTACTTCAAATTCTTTATTCTTTTTAAGCTGAATAGGTATAGATACTCCTGTAAGTTGTACTTTAATATCAGACCTTCTTTGAACTTGTTCAAGGAGCCCGGTAATTTGGAATATGGCTTTTAATTTTTTTCCTTCTGCTTTATCACATTTTATAAAGAAGGCTTGGTAGTAGAGAAGTCCTTTTGTTTCACTGGAATGCATAATTAACACTTCTTGTGGAAAAATTTTTTCAGTAACGAGATTAGGCAGAGAAGTTAAAACAAAATGCCATTCATCATTATCTTTTTTTATAATCTGTGCAGAACAAATTAGTTTTTTATCTAAAGTCATTACCTTGAAATCTTTTTTAGTATATGCTGTAAATGCCATTATTTTTAAATCCTCCCATTTCATATCTAAAATTTATTGTAGATGATATAGAGAGGATACTATGAAAAGATGAAAGAATAATTAAAGAACGAAAATTTTTATATTTTTAATAATAAAAAAAGACTGGGATAACCTATTTAGAAAAATCCAGCCTTTTCTTATTTATGACAATAGAAGCCACAAAAAGTGTGGATTCTATAGTTTTTTATAAAGATTATTGTAAGACTAATACGTGATGAATATAATACATATCATCTGCAAGTTCTTCCACCTCCAAAGTGAGCTGACAGGAGGAGGCTCCACTGTCCGTTAGCAATTGGGAAGCATAGCCCTCTTTGTATGACTCGTTATTATATGTATCATACCATTCTTGAAAAAGATCTGTGCCTTTTATTACATTAGAAAACTCTTTTGTCCCTTTTTCCCCATCCATAGCCTGGGCATAACAATTTGCAAAATAGTCTTCCAAACTGGTAAGAACATCTTCAGGCTTTAAGCCAAGATCCGTAAGGTTCCTTTTTCCATCAGATTCCTGAGAGCGGTACATTTGTCCATTACAAGCAGGAAGGTAAATAGATAGTCCGTCCCTAACATGGGTTGTGGCATAATCTTCATCTGTCTTATTAAAGTAGTGGTAAGTAGCCGGAGATGTATCATCCCAGGTGGAATCTACATTATAAAAGCCGTCTTCTAGAGAGACAATATTCCAGGCATGGTTTTCACCAGCATAGCCAGTAGTGTAGTAACAAGGAATGCCAAGCTGCTGCATAAGATACTGGAATGCCCTGGCATAACCGGCACAAACAGTTTTCCCATTGACAAGGGCGCTGTAAGCACTTTGATTCATAGGAGCTGTTAAACTATAATCAACAAGTTCTATAAGACGATCGTGGACATATCGTTCCTTTTCATAGTTTGTTCCCGCATTTCTTGCGCCTCCTAAAATTTCCTCAGATTTTTGGGAAAATTGTGCCATTGCATTGTCAAGATTAGAAGCTGTTGAATTTAGTTGAAGCTGGATCTCAACGCATTCTCCATTTCTCAAACATTTTGCAGCATAAGCAGTATCCATATAAAATAATTCAGGATGATCATTGCACACAGCTTCAAAGGCTGTCTTGACTTCCCCTGATGAGGCTTGTTCAACAGGGGAAAAATTAGTATTTAACGCTGTTGCATTTGCAAAAATTTGTCTATATAAATGTTTCCCCTTATCATTGAGCATTTCATAATATGGATAAAACATAGGGTCAAAGGTAAGATCATCACCTGTTTCCCCAGGGCCAAGACGTTCCTTGATTTCTTCCCCATCTTCTATAGGTATTTCTTCTCTTTGTTCCTGTATAGGTTCATACCCATTTTTCCCTGCTACTTCATCAGGAACTTCTATTTGAGAGCGGTTAGGTTCCTCATATTGTTCTGTACCAGGAAGGGTATTTTGAAGAACATCTTCAAAAGTAGATGGTTGTAATTCTTCAATTTCTGATGGAGACGAAACAGGGACTTCTTCAGAGACTGTTTCCTTAGTAGTTTCTGTATCAATGGGAAGTGGAAGTTCATTCAAAGATAGATTTTCTTCTTGGGACTGGGGAATGCTAGAATCGAAAAGTACATCTGTCCAGCCCGGATAAAGGGAATTAAAAAGGAACAGGCTTCCGGTCAGCATAAGGAGAGCCCAGGAAATGAGGAAAAGTGTCGTAAGCTTTTTCAATAGTTTCTTCCTCCGTGTATTGTTTTTCATCATTATAACTGTTTTTTTGCAGGGATGCAATGATTACTAGAATGAGAGAAACCAATCATATATAATAATGCATGTAAGAGAACTCTCAAAAAAAGTATTTTATACATAGCATAGTGTTTTGAGAAAGGATAGTACAATGATAAAAAAATTAGAAGATACAAAAAAGGCAAAGCCACTGTTTCAAGGATGGGAGGAGGCTATTCTATGGGCATGCATGGATAAAACAATGGGAGATATTTATGTATTAGATGAAAAAAATCCAATATCAGCAATGGCTGCCTTGGGAGATTTTTATTTTTTTGCTGGACACCCTGATGAAACATTTATCCGGGATGTTTGTCAGGAAGATAAACTGGGAGATTTTGCAATTCTAGTCCCTCAAAACAGACAATGGGAGGAGCAAATAAAAGGGGGTTTACAAGGAAGGGTAAAAAAATGCCTCCGATATGCTATAAAAAAAGAGCCCAATATTTTCAATGTAGAGCATCTTAAAATGGCAATGGAACATTTAGAACAAGGATATGAATTAAAAAAAATAAACAGGGATTTATATAATCAATGTTTAACAAAAGAGTGGAGTAAAGATTTAGTAAGCCAGTATCCCAGCTATGAAGAATACGAAAATCTTGGCATAGGGTTTGTTGTAGTACACAATGGAGAAGTGGTATGTGGAGCATCTTCCTATGCCAGGTTTAAAAGGGGAATTGAAGTACAGATTGACACGAAAAAAGAATATAGGAGAAAGGGGCTTGCCTATGCATGCGGGGCAAAATTAATTTTAGAATGTTTGGACAGAGGATGGTTTCCTAGCTGGGACGCCCAAAATAGAAATTCCCTTGCATTGGCAGAAAAGCTGGGCTATCATTATGACAGAGCATATACAGTGTTGGAATATAGAAAGAAATAAGGCGTACAAATTCTGTACGCCAAAAGAAAAGGAGTATATGGACTATTTCATATATTTCACCTTTGACTCTTCAAAAAAACCTCTGGCTTTAGGTGATTCGTCAGCTACGCCTACGGCCACGATGGAAAAGGGTATGCTGCTTACACATAATATTTCCTGTAACAACTTTACTTTATCATCTGATGGATAACAGCCGCACCAACAAGTGCCATATCCTAGTTCCTTTGCCTGCAAAAGCATTGTCTGGGTTGCGGCTGCACAGTCCTGAGGCCAATAGCCCCTGCTTAAACCTTCTTGGAGATCTGGTCTTCCGCATACAATAATGGCAAGGGAGGCAGTAGCAAGCATCTGGGTATAAGGATGGGCTTCTAAAATCTGTTGTTTAACTTTGGAGCTTTCTACCACGACAAATTCCCAAGGACGACTGTTGCAGGCGCTGGGAGCCATCATAGCTGCTTCCAACATTTGGTGGACATGTTCCTGGGGAATAGAAGCTCCCTTTTTAAATTTCCGAATACTCCTTCTTTCTCTAATAACTTCTGAACAATTCATAGTTTTCCCTCTTTTCCATTGCAAAATATTCTAATACTTAGTTACATGATATGGCCTATTTTATCATCTTTTTTATATTTTTAAAACTAGGATCCTATGTAGAATAGGAAAAACTTGACATAAAGAAGGCAGGATGATAAGATGAACTCAAGATTTGCTCCTTTATGAACATGAGGCATTCAATATGCATAAATACAGACGTTTGTGCATATTGATGTCTTTTTTATTCTATTAGAAAAAAGGAATACTCCCTAGAGTAAAAGGGAGGATGTTGGAAAAGGAACTGGAATTAGAGTTTGTAAACAATATATTTTGTTATTTCCGTTATAGTTGTATTTTCCATTGGCGTGATGGCTGTTAGTAAAAGAGAGGAGAATGAAGGTGACAAAAGAAGAACAAGCATTAGAAATTTTAGAGCGATTAAAAAAGGAATATCCAGATGCAGACTGTACATTAGATTATGATCAGGCATGGAAACTCTTAGTGAGTGTTCGATTAGCAGCTCAATGCACAGATGCAAGAGTAAACATCGTTGTTCAAGATTTATATGAAAAATATCCAAATATAGACGCCTTAGCAGAGGCGAAAGAAGAAGAAATTGAAAAAATAGTAAAGCCATGTGGATTAGGAAAAAGTAAAGCAAGGGATATTAGTGCATGTATGAAAATGCTTAGAGACAAATACGAAGGAAAAATACCAGATGATTTTGATGCTCTTTTAAAACTGCCAGGAGTAGGGAGGAAGAGCGCAAACTTGATTATGGGAGATGTTTTTGGCAAGCCAGCCATTGTGACAGACACCCACTGTATCCGCCTCGTAAACCGCATGGGTCTTGTGAAGGACACAAAGGAGCCAAAAAAAGTAGAGATGGCTTTGTGGAAAATCATTCCTCCTATGGAAGGGAGCAGTTTTTGCCATCGTCTTGTTTTCCATGGAAGAGACATATGTACTGCTAGAACAAAGCCTCGCTGTTCCCAGTGCTGCGTCCAAGACTTGTGCGAAAAAAACGGTGTGTAAACAAAGAGAAGAAGGAGGTGCTCCCCTCCTTCTTATTTTGTAAAAACACCTAATTCCCGTACTTTTCCTGTCCCTACAGTCTCACAGATCTTATCATATGTACGAAAGGATGAGTGGTTAAATATAAAGCGCTTTTCCCTTTCAGGTTCGTCGCCAGATTCCCAAAGAAGGAATTTTTTTGTCATATGATCGACAGCTTTTATGAGATTTATTCCAGGGGGCGTATCTAAATGCCAATATAAAACCGTTAACATAAGGGTGAGATCGAACTCCTTTTCTCTTTGAAGATGCTGCCCGTCCATACAGATTGTCTCAATACATTCTAAATGTAAAAGCTTATTGAGGAAGACACCCATTTGGTAAGCATCTTTATGAAACTCTACAGATGTAACAATAGCCCCCATTCTGGCAAAAAAACGGGAAAAAAATCCATAGTAGGAACCAATATCTATTAGTTTACTCCCTGAAATCTTTATATTGCTTTTGCTTAAATATTCACAAATACGGATACTCCTTGTATTTCCAAAAACATCTCGGGCTGCTGGAAAAGAATAAAAGTTTGGATGCTCAAGCAAGGTATAAGAAGTAGGCAAATCATGGGTTTTGGCATAAGTAACAGCTTCATGAAGAGATCCTTCATTGATCCAGTTATCATAATCCCCTTTTGACAAAAGGGCAGGTATGCGTACAAAACCTTTGGATAATAGGAAGAAAATCTGAAATAAGTCCTTTTTTTGTATAAGAAATTTTCCTTTAATAAAAGTCAATGAAACGGGATTTTGAATAAACCATTCCATACCATTGTATAATTTTCTATGGAGACGATTTAGTTGATCCTGGGTATAGGAACATCTTTCTTCCCTAGACATCATATAAGAGCCGCCAAGGAGCTTTTCTATTTCTGTGTTTGTTGTGAAAAGATTCATTGTATCTATAATATTAGATATATTTCCATCAAACGCTTTCAAATAATTTAAAAGTTCCCCATATTTCACATAAATATGTTCCCATTCCCCTTTATCTTCATCAAAGAGAAGATCTGTTGGCACAAATGCAGTTACCCTTTGGTGTTCCTGAAAAATAAAGGCTCCATCTGTAAAACGTTTATCCATGATTTCTGGCACATAGAGGGGGATGGGAGAGGAAAAGTCTTGACCTCTCATAAGGCTTTCATAGGCTTTTCCTATTTGAGCAGTAGGCTCAGAAAGCTTTCCATGGGGGAAATCAACACAATAAACTATTTTTTCGAAATGAAGGGAATATAAATAATTGGCCACAGAAATAGGATTTCCCGTTGTTATAATGACAAGAGCCTCTTTTCGGTTTTCTTTATATTGTTTTGGCTCATAAACTTTGATTCCTTCTACTTCCTTTATATTTTGGGCTCTCTTATCAAGAAAGGCAGAGATTTTATAGCCTAGACTTTGGATGGAGTACAGAAGCTCCCTCCCGGCATAAGCGGCTCCGTATAGTAAAATGGTGTCAGATTTTTTCACTTGGAATTCTTTCATATAGTATGTTCATCTCCTTTAAAGGTCTTCCATTTATGATAATCTTCTGTAGAAACACAAACTGGAATAGATAGATAGCCAACACTTATTAAATAAGAAGCTCTTGTCATGCCATCTAGTAAATGGAAGTATCCTTGCGGATTCCACCATAAAGTGCTGGGGGCATCGGTGAAAAATATTAAATCATGTTTTAAGGCGTCCTCATAAATAAGAAAGAGCTCTTTTCGACTCTTTAGCCATTGATTATAGTCTTCTGGCAGATAATGGCCAGTTATATGCAAATAGGGAAGTAAGTCAACCTTTTCACCCCTTAGCCACTTAAAGAGATTCATGTAGGGAATACATTGATCCAACGCCAGCCCTTGATATTTTAATAATTCAGGAACCATGTATTCATGAGACTCAGGAGGAAGAAAATCAAAATTTTCGAAAATATTACATCGGATATCCTTTATAGGGCACCAAAAGGAAATAACCCCTGGCGTTAAATCATCAATAATTTCAAAAGAAGAAAGGACAGGACGCTGATTTAAAAAAGCATAGGAAGGTATATTTTTTATTTTTCCAAAGTCTCTATGAAACAGCCGTTTATAAGCTTTACGCATAATTTGCCTTCCCTCATAACTATAGCAGCTTTGCATAGGGCTATAGATGATATGGGGAATGCCAGACTCATATAAACGATAGGCTATTTCATCATGGAGCATTCCATTATTCAGGGTTACGAAAGCTGTATAATTTTCCAAATTTGGAATTTGACTTAAGTGGGAAATGCCTAAAATAGGAATTCCCTTCCACTGTTTCGTAGAGTCTCCATCTTTTTCAATAAACCCACATAAGCTATATTTTTCATCTATTAAAGCATTGGCAATGGCCTGACCAATGGGGCCGCATCCATAAATGAATATTTTAGAGTCCTTTGTAAGATCAAATGTTTTTTTCATCGTGTGTATCCTCACTTTCATGGAGAAGAGCAGACTATGAAAGAATTTATATTGTATACTTTTGTTGTTTTATCATAAATTCTGTGATATATATTTTATAATTAATTTTTATTTTATGTTCAAGTAACATTTATAAAGGATATCTGTATAGGGATGTACATGGACAAAAGAAAAAGCTCCTCAAGATATAGGCACCATGCCTTCTCTTGAGGAGCTTTATAGAATGGTCAGGTAAAACGCAGGAAAAAGAGCCATATAAAAAATAAAAAAACACCACACACGATAAAAAAAGCAGGAATATAAACGAGGAAGGCAGCAATAATCATAGCCAGAATGTCCTTTTTTTCCAGTTTTTCATCTTTCATATTTTCCTTGAAGGTTTTTTCCGCCTTTTCCACATTGACAAGATGTTTTATTTTTTTCTCAAAAAACATAAGCTCTCCTTTTAAATTTTTTTCTTATCAAGGGGATGGTGACAGGCTGTAAAATGCCCAGGAGCATGTTCCTTAAACTCTGGAATTTCCTCCTTACATACTTGTGAACAATAGGGACAACGAGTATGAAATTTGCACCCGGAGGGAGGGTTTACCGGGCTGGGAATATCTCCTTCTAAAAGAATAGGTTTTTTTGTCTTTGTTACTTCTGTCGTAGGAATTGCGGATAAGAGAGCTTCTGTATATGGATGAAGGGGAGAGGAAAAGAGAGCCCCTGTTTCTGCCAGTTCCACTAAATTACCTAAATACATGACCCCAACTCGATCACTAATATACTTAACAACACTAAGATCATGGGAAATAAACAAATAAGTTAAGTGTTCTTCCTCTTTTAAGTCTAAAAGCAGATTAATAATCTGAGATTGGATAGACACATCCAAAGCAGATACCGCTTCATCACAGACAACAAATTTGGGTTTTAAGGCAAGGGAGCGGGCTATTCCTATTCTTTGGCGTTGCCCCCCGGAAAACTGATGGGGGTAACGGTGGATCATATAGGAAGATAAGCCGCATTTCTCCATTGTCTCCATGACATAATCTTGAATACGACGGTCTCCTTTTTTGAAAATGTGATGGGTAGTAAGTCCCTCCCTAATTATTTGCCCGACGGTCATTTTAGGATTTAAGGAGGAATAGGGATCCTGGAAAATGAGCTGAAGTTCTTTGCGAAGATGGCGGATTTCATCATAAGTTAGTTTCGCTAGATCAATACCATCGTTTCGGAATTGCTCATATTCTTGGAATGCTTCTTCCTTCTCATAGGAATTCCTCATTGCTTGTATAGAGGAGCGACAAACTTGGAGGGCTTCTCTTTGCTTTTCTATTTCCTTTTCCTTTGCCTTTATTTTATGAAGGACAGAGGGGCTCCTATCCCCCTTCTTCATTTTTTGATCTGTTATACGCAAATTATTTTCTTCTTCTTTTAAAAGGCGCAGAGTCTTGTTTATTCCATATTCTTTTAATAGTATTTCCGATACCGGATGAAGGCCAGGCGCTGCAAGAAAGCCTCCAATAAGTTGGGCCAAGTCATGAAAAAGAGGGCTGTTTTTGTCCTGTTTTTCTTCCTTCCATTTTCTTTTTAAGCTTTCTAAGTTCTTTAAAGTATTTTCCACATATTTAGGAGCCAGGGAATCTCTGCTTGTGCCAAAATAAATAGTCTTTCCAGCTGTTTGCTTGTATAACTGGAGGAGAGTACGGCCAAACGTAGACTTCCCACAGCCGCTTTCTCCTACTAGTCCCAATGTTTCTCCTTCATAAATATCTAAGCTAATGCCATCATTGGCCCGTACATATTTTTGCTCTTCTCTAAAATACTGTTTTTTCACAGGAAAATATTGTTTTAAATCCCGGATGCAAAGGAGTACTTTACGATTTTCCTTTTCCACGGCGATCCTCCTTTCTGCTATAAAAGCACCGGACTTGATGATCCTTATCAACGGTAGATAATGGGGGTTCCTCTTGCTTACACTTCTCATTGGCATATTTACAACGGGGAGAAAATTTACATCCAATGGGCAAATCTAAAGGATGGGGGACAGCGCCTGGAATAGCTTCAAGGCGTACACCTTGGGGCGTGTCCAGTTTTGGGATGGATAACATAAGTCCTTCCGTATATGGGTGGGAAAAAACACTGTCTGTAAAAATTTTCTTTACAGGGGCCATTTCCACTACCTGGCCGCAGTACATAACAGCTACATGGTCTGCCATCTCGTTAATGACTCCTAAGTCGTGGGTAATAAATAAAATAGAAGTCCCCTGTTCCTTTTTTAAATCATTCATAAGTTTGAGAATTTGGGCCTGGATAGTCACGTCTAAGGCAGTAGTAGGCTCATCAGCGATGAGGAGTTTTGGCTCGCAGGCTAAGGCCATGGCAATCATGACCCTCTGGCGCATACCTCCTGAGAGCTGAAAAGGATATTGTTTTGCAACTCGCTCTGGGTTCGGTATTCGGACAGAGCTTAACATGCGGACAGCCTCCTTGGAAGCTTCTTTGACAGAAAGATTTTGATGTACTTGAAAGACTTCCCGAATCTGCTTTTCAATAGTAAAAACAGGGTTGAGGCTTGTCATTGGTTCTTGAAAGATAACGGAGATTTCATTTCCCCGAATGGAATACATATCATTCATAGAACAGTGGACAATATCTCTTCCATTAAATGTAATTTCTCCACTGTCTATATAGCCATTACTATCTAAAAGTTTAAGAATACTCATGGCAGAAACACTTTTCCCGCTTCCGCTTTCTCCTACAACCCCTAAAGTTTGGCCTTCTTCCACT
>CANOLZ010000045.1 GCA_947567075.1 uncultured bacterium | reverse complement strand
ATACCGTGGCTGGGATCAGGTTCTAAACCAAATGATTGTGTTATATGGGGAAAGATTGACTCAGCATTTATAAAAAGGAAAAAGTGATGGCGTCTGTATTTGAGATACCGGATGCCCTGACCTTACACCTTATTCCATCGGCATTTATAGTATTGCCAAAACTCTCCAGTCTTATTCCGGAGGCCGGGTGTGGGCAGAGCCCACGAAAAAGGCAGACCCATAAGTGTCTTATTTTTTATGCAAAAAAAGAAAAAGAATGTATAAATGGTTTTAATCTGGTTATACTGTAAATAGAAAGAGCAATCGACAATAAAAAGGGCACAAAATCGACAACAAGATTTTACATATCGAACTCTTATCAGAGGAACCTAATTTCCCATAGACACAGAATTTTTTACGCCCTCAGAATAGATACTTTGCTAGGGATGAGACTACTATATGCCTGCTCTATTTTCTCTATCCTTTTCTTCATTTACCTTTTTAATTTTCTCATTTATTTTCTGTGCTTCCTGTTTATAATACCAACAAAAACAAAACCATAAAAAAAGAGCTGTCAAAATTCCAATGAGTACGACACCCACTCCTATCCAAGGATTATTTCCTCTAGGAATCCATCCTACGGTAAGCCCTGTAATGACAAAAATAGTACAGCCCACTCCCATATGTATCAATGCTCTCATAATATAAGGCATATTCTCATTTTCATACACGAAGCCTGGCGCTGAAAATCCTATTCCCACAATTACTGCGCCTATAAACATTTTTGTATAAACACCCTGTTCAAATAGGAGTTCTTTGCCTCCATAAATATCATATATCATAATAAAAATAGAAAATATAGATAATGACCCACTCATTCCTTTGGCAAGAAGCCCAATCACTTTTCTCATACTTATACAATACCTTTCTCAAATACCTAAATACCTTTTTAAATTTGGTAAATATTTTCTTGAAACATAATCTTTACATCCATTTTTCATTACTAGACACATGATACCTCCAAAACTTGCTTCTGCACTAGTAATATAATGTAAATTGACAAGGGTCGTTTTAGAAATTTTCATAAAACTTCCTTTTAGAATTTTTTCTAATTCAATCAATCGTTTCTTGCTTGTATATTTCTGATCTTTGCAATATATCATTGCTTTATTGTTTTCCACCCGAATCATATAGATGTCGTTGGGCCTCAATACAATGGTTTTCTCCTCTTCCATAGCTGTTATGATTCCAGGAACATTTCCAATCATCTCAACAGCCTGTAATACTTCGTCATTGATCTGGTTTGTATAGATTACGGCATATGTATTTGTTATTTCTTCCAAAACCTTAATTTCTACATGCATGACTTTACTTTCCCCTTTAAGGGCAGGACAAATAACTTTCTAAAAAATATTCTGTCCTCCCAGGCAATGCCTTCAGTATAAATTATTCACTATATTTTTTCAAGTAAAAGGATTTTCCTCTAGGATAAACTTATAAACCATTATTATAAAGAAATGCCTTATTTCCCTTTCGATTCTAATGCGCTTTTATACTCTTTCTATTCAGCATTGGCAGGGTTTCTTGTATCCGTTCCTACTTTCTCTGATCTTTTCTGCCTTTTCATAGAGTAGTGGCTGGTTCTCTTTTAATGCCAGCACATAACTGCCTTTGCTTTCAAACGTTGAGAATACAATATTTTTTTGGCAGTTTAACCTATCTCCAGTCACAATGGTTCCATTGAGATTCATCAGCTTCAGAAAGAGTATGAAGTAACTCCATATTCACTTAACATTTTTTCCTAATTGCACCTTTTTACCCCTGTTTTTGTGAATTCAATAATAAATGCCTTTTCTTCAATCCATTTCTGCTCTTCATGGGATGTTAAAATAATTCCATGCCCAGCGTATACTTTTGCTTTTATCATATCCCAAAGAAGTTTTTTTCTATTTTCATCTATAAAAGTAAATGGTTCGTCTAATATATACCATTCCCTTTGTAAGGATAACAAAATGATTGTATATAGAAAGTTCTTCTCTCCAGAGGATAACATTCCCCATTGCTTTTCCATTAATTGAAATAGTATTTGACTCTCTTCACTTTCCCCATAAAAAGAGGTTACATAATGTTCAAAGACAAGCTTTCCATGTTTCACGCAATCTAGTTGATAGAAAAATTGTAAAAAGTCTCTTCCAAGGAGTCTATCAGAGAAAAAAATACTTTGATTTATGTATAGTATACTTTCATTTCCTTGTATCAAAGCGTTCTTTTGCTTTCTTAATCCTGAAATATAGTCTAGCAACAAAGTTTTACCACACCCATTCTCTCCACGTAAATAATTGAATCCCCTTTCAAATTCTATATTAATTTTTTTATTTATATGTGGGAGTGTTAATTCATGAATAATAATATTTTTATTTTCCGTGGAAATCATCTCCTTTCATTTGAATTAGGATCAAATTGAAGTATACTCACTGCCCAAAGAATGAAAGAGAGAAGGGAAACCCATGTATATACTAAGATATTTTTGGGAGTATAATTTGTGAAAATTTTCGACAGATAGTACAGAGGATTAAATTTATTATAGGATGTGCCCATACTTAAAAGCATAAACATTCCAAAAAATAGAATAGATAATAATACTTTTATTGTATTGGCATGAATTCTTTTTAATAAAACAAAAATAAATCCTAAAAAAGCAAAAGGAATACATAGAAAAATAAGTATCATACTGTATTTCATAAGTTGCATAAAAGGAAACGCCTTAATAAAAAAAACCCCTAAATTAAATATACCCAAACTAATAATACAAAAAATAATTTGCGTGATTAAATTTCCTATAAAAAAAACGAGAGAAGAAGGATATATGGAAAAAATAGTCCGTAAACATCCTGATTCTTTCAACTCAAGAGCATAAAGCCCTATGCCATAAAAATAAGAGCAAAGAATCATATAAATCCACCAATAAGTTAAATCCTGCTCCTGCATTATATGATCTTTCTCTACATAAAACATTACGAGGGGTAGAAAAATAGACCATACAAAAGGCAGTTTATCCTTTAGCAATGATTTAACATTTAAAATAACATAGGCCATTACCCTTTTCATCTCATTCCTCCTAAAAAACCTATTATGCTAAGGGAAGGAGTTTGGAAAAATTTTTCTTTTTCAAACATTTGGGGAAACCAAAAGTCATCTTTTCTTTTAACCACTGCTGCTCCTTTGTCCTCTCTTTGTGAAAAAACAGCAATATACGGATGCATATTTAATATACTATTGTTATTCATAATCATTTCTTCTTTCTTTTGGGATGCTAATAAGTATTCGTATTCCTACTTAAAATTTAACAGCTGACATTTTCTCAAAATTCATATGGCATAGATCACGATTTTGCATTAAATTTTGCTCTTACAAAATTTCTTTTGTAATGTTTCTCTTTACAGTTGGAATGAAATTAATTATAGATTAGCAGATAATGATAAATTTGTATGGACATTTCTATTGAGTGGTTATTATTTTATAGTAACATGTCAAAATCAGTTACTAAAATACTTTTTAATACTTAACAGTCTGCCAGCAAATGAGAGTCTCAACATTCTATCTTGACCTTTTTGGCGTATTCCCATATAGTTTTTATGGAATAAAAAAGAGAAAGAACAGCGTATCCTCCAGTTCATTCTTTCTCTCATATTCCAGAGTGCCTGCCATATCTAGGTTCATGGCCCTTCAGTGGGGCTCTGTCAGGCATAGCAGCCCCTTTTTGATACCTGAAAGTCACTGGGACATCTTTGCAATCCAATGTTAGGAGGAGACATGTTCCATATAAAGATGAGGGATTGCTTCAGGTTTTTGCAAAGAAGGCATTTGCTTTTTTAGGAAATATTCGTTTTATATGTCTATGAAATGGGGGAAAAGGCAAAGCAAGGAGAGAAGGAAAGATTCTTTGCAAGTATACATAGAATTCTTTTGGAAACAGAGTAGAAAGAGAAATATTATTAAAATAGACTAGGAAAAAGGGAGGGAAAAATGAAGAAGGCAATATGGATAGGAGCTTTACTAATAAGAGCAATCTTCTTTCATGAAATCATGTATGTACCAGAAAAAATCATCTATTATGATCTTTATAATAGAGAGGATGAATCTATAGAAAGGAAAAATAAAAAGTAAAGCATACAGATAAAATTTGGAGATAGGAGAGATATACATTGGACAGGCTATGAGGAAATGGTAATTGTTGTAAATATAATAATCAATACTGGACAAAATTAAGTGGAAAGTTTATTTAACTCCTACAAAATTCCTTCCCCATGAATGGCGCAGGGATTAAAAAGGAAAAGTTATGGTGTTGTAATTATTCAAGTTAATGTGACCAAAAGTCTCTCTTTTTGGAAAAGTATTCCCAGTGCAATAAACCATGAGTGCAATATTTATTTTAATAATTGCTGAACATCCATTTTCTTAACAATTCTGCAAATTAGAAGTTTCATCTATCCAGTTTTGGATACTATGGAAATGCTCATTATTGCTCATCTAAAATTTCTATTACTTGGTTAATGAAATAATCTGCATTTTCCATTTCATAAGTTTTTTGAGCAATGACAACGTTCCCCATTGACGAAACAATAATATAATCAACTAATGTGGCGTCTTCATATACATAAATATAAATGAACCTATCCCCTAATCCTGTCATAGAGCCATCGGAAAATAATGTACCAAATGTCCTTCTATAAGAATATTTATGAAAGAATGCTAGGATATTGCCTTTTTGCTCCTGCGCAATATTCTAATAGTCTGTTGAGTCAATATATGCTTCTCTATTTTTTGCGTCAAATTCACTCATGATTATTTTCATTTACAGTATTTGATAAAGATATTGGTTGAAAGCAAAGGATTAAGGAGGCTAATAATATTATGATAAACACTAGAAAGCATATAATCTTCTTTTTTATTTTCAAATGTTATTTCCTCCTCCCTAAATCTTTGATTTATAAACTTCGTTATAAAATATTTGCTAGTTATCTACAATTGAATATGAACAGGTAAATTTTAACAGCCATACAATTCTGAGAAGGGAGTTTATTTATAGAAAAAAGGGGATTGACAACTTTTCCCCTGCCATGATATAGTAACTAGCGTCAAAGAAAATGCCGAAGACAGCAGGCGCTGCAAAGCAGCATAAGGAGAAAACGCCTGCCGAGGATGAAAGTAATTATTTATGTTAAGATTTTACAGCCGTCCTAATCTTCGAGATGTAAGGAGGGCTTTTGCTCGTTCGGCAGTAGACAGAATCTATAAGGAGGTATGGAGATGGCGAAAGTAGAATTGAAAAAACCAATTGTAGAAGAAATTGGGGAATGCATCAAAGGGGCTCAGTCCGTTGTATTGGTGGATTACAGAGGCCTGACAGTAGAGCAGGATACAGAGCTTAGAAAACAGCTTAGAGAAGCGGGAATCGTCTACAAGGTTTATAAAAATACCATGATGAATTTTGCTTTTGAAGGAACAGATTGCGAGAAATTAAAGCCCCACTTGGAAGGGCCAAGCGCTATTGCTGTTTCAAAGACAGATGCGACAGCTCCAGCGAGAATATTGGCAAAGTTTGCGAAAGATGCAGCGGCTTTGGAATTAAAGGCTGGTATTGTGGAAGGCGATTACTACGATGAGAAGGCGATTTTAGAAATTGCAAAAATACCAAGCAGAGAGGAGCTCCTCTCAAAGTTCTTGGGAAGCATTCAGTCTCCTGTCACCAATTTTGCAAGGGTGTTGAACCAGTTGGCAGAAAAAGGCGGAGCCACAGCAGCAGAATAAGAATGAAAAGACAAAGTGTGGGATTTGGAAGAATAGAATATTGGAGGGAAAGAGAATGGCAAAATTAACAACAGCAGAAATGATTGAAGCGATTAAAGAGTTGACAGTATTGGAATTAAATGAGCTTGTAAAAGCTTGTGAGGAAGAATTTGGCGTATCTGCAGCAGCAGGAGTTGTTGTTGCAGCAGCAGCTGGAGACGGAGCTGGCGCAGGAGAAGAAAAGACAGAATTTGATGTAGAGCTGACAGAAGTAGGACCAAACAAAGTAAAAGTTATTAAAGTAGTTCGGGAAGTAACTGGTTTAGGTTTAAAAGAAGCCAAAGACTTGGTAGATGGGGCTCCAAAAGTATTAAAGGAAGCTGCAACAAAGGACGAGGCAGAGGAAATCAAGACAAAATTAGAAGGGGAAGGCGCAAAGGTAACATTGAAATAGTGGAGCTGGAACGGATTGCAGGAAGGGCTGAAAGGTTTTCTTTTAGTCCTTCTTTTCGTTATAAAAAAAGAAGGAATACAAAATTTTCTTGACTCAAATTTTTTCTTGTGATATCATGGAAGATGCACTATTGTGGTAAGGTAGCGTTAAAAGTTACTGCAATGATCATATATAAGTTTCAATTATCATAAAGAACGGGGTGAAACGTCAATGGAAAAGAACAGGATACGCCCGATTAACGCTGGCAAAAATGTCCGAATGAGTTATTCAAGACAAAAAGAAGTGTTAAAAATGCCCAACCTCATTGAAGTTCAGAAGGATTCCTATCAATGGTTTTTGGACGAAGGTTTGAGGGAAGTTTTTGCTGACATTTCTCCGATTGTAGATTACAGCGGTAAGCTGAGTCTGGAATTTGTGGATTTTGTGCTGTGCAAAGATGATGTGAAATATTCTATTGAGAAATGTAAAGAGAGAGATGCGACCTATGCGGCGCCGCTTAAAGTAAGGGTAAGACTTTATAATAAAGAGACAGAAGAAATTAACGAACATGAGATCTTTATGGGAGATCTGCCGCTGATGACGGAAACTGGAACATTTGTAATCAATGGAGCTGAAAGGGTTATTGTAAGCCAGCTAGTTCGTTCCCCTGGTATCTATTATGGTATTGGACATGACAAAATTGGAAAAAGGCTGTTTTCTTCAACAGTTATACCCAATCGGGGAGCATGGTTGGAATATGAGACAGATTCCAATGATGTTTTTTATGTGCGGGTAGACAGGACGAGAAAAGTGCCTATTACAGTCCTTATTAGAGCGTTGGGAATTGGTTCCAATGAGGAGATTTTGGATCTTTTTGGGGATGAACCTAAAATTCTGGCTTCCTTTTCAAAAGACACATCTACCAATTATCAGGATGGACTTTTGGAGCTATACAAAAAAATCCGCCCAGGGGAGCCTCTGACTGTAGAAAGTGCGGAAAGCTTAATTACAAGCATGTTCTTTGATCCAAGAAGATATGATTTGGCAAAGGTGGGAAGGTATAAGTTTAATAAGAAATTAGCCTTTCGAAACAGGATTCGAAATAAGGTGCTGGCTGAAGATGTTGTTGACACAATGACAGGAGAGGTGCTGGCCGAGGCAGGACAGAAAGTAACTGTGGACATGGCGGATAAAATACAATATTCTGCAGTGCCCTTTGTCTGGATACAAGGAGAAGAGCGGAATATAAAAATACTCTCCAATATGATGGTAGATCTCACCTATTTTGTAGACTGCAACCCAAGGGAGCTAGGTGTTACGGAACTGGTCTATTTCCCAGTGCTCTGTCAGCTCTTAGAGCAGTATGGAGAGGATGCAAAAGAACTGGGAATAGCTATTCGCAAACATGTCTCAGAACTAATTCCAAAGCATATTACAAAGGAAGACATTATGGCTTCTATTAATTATAATATGCATTTAGAATATGGCTTGGGAAATGACGATGATATTGATCACTTAGGCAACAGAAGAATACGGGCTGTTGGAGAACTTCTTCAAAATCAGTATCGTATTGGCCTTTCCAGAATGGAAAGAGTTGTGCGTGAGAGAATGACAACCCAGGATTTAGAAGGAATCTCTCCTCAGAGCTTAATTAATATTAAGCCTGTAACGGCAGCGGTCAAGGAATTTTTCGGTTCCTCCCAGCTCTCCCAGTTTATGGATCAAAACAATCCTCTTGGGGAGCTTACCCATAAAAGGCGTTTATCTGCTTTGGGCCCTGGAGGGCTTTCCAGGGACAGAGCTGGTTTTGAGGTGCGGGATGTCCACTATTCCCATTATGGGAGAATGTGCCCTATTGAGACGCCGGAAGGCCCTAATATTGGATTAATTAATTCTTTGGCAACGTATGCGAGAATTAATGAGTACGGATTTATCGAAGCTCCTTACAGGAAAATTGATCATTCAGATCCCAATGAACCTAGGGTAACAGAAGAAGTTGTATATATGACAGCGGATGAAGAGGATAACTATCATGTAGCCCAGGCGAATGAGCCTTTAGACGAGGAAGGGCATTTTAAAAGAAACAGCGTATCAGGACGTTACAGGGAAGAGACGCAAGAATATGAAAAGACTCGTTTTGACTATATGGATGTATCCCCAAAGATGGTGTTTTCTGTGGCAACAGCTCTTATTCCCTTTCTGGAAAATGACGACGCCAATAGAGCCCTTATGGGTTCCAACATGCAGCGTCAGGCTGTTCCCCTTTTAAAGACCGAGGCTCCTGTTGTGGGAACAGGCATGGAGATGAAGACGGCAGTGGATTCTGGAGTATGTGTAGTTGCCAAAAAGTCAGGAACGGTTTTACGCTCTGAGTCAGACCGGATTGCTATGGAATATGACGATGGAACAAAAGAAGTTTATCATCTTACAAAGTTTTTAAGGAGCAATCAAAGCAACTGTTACAATCAAAAACCCATTGTAGAAAAGGGAGATCGGATAAAAGCTGGTCAGGTTATTGCAGACGGCCCTTCTACGGACGAAGGAGAAATTGCCCTTGGAAAAAATCCTCTAATAGGGTTTATGACATGGGAAGGCTACAATTATGAGGATGCTGTTTTATTAAGTGAACGTTTAGTGCAAGATGACGTCTACACTTCAGTCCACATAGAACAGTATGAGGTGGAAGCCAGGGATACAAAGTTAGGGCCTGAAGAAATTACAAGAGATGTCCCAGGAGTAGGTGACGACGCCTTAAAGGATTTAGATGAGAGAGGCATTATCCGCATTGGGGCAGAAGTTCGGGCAGGGGATATTCTTGTAGGAAAGGTGACTCCAAAGGGAGAAACAGAGCTTACAGCAGAAGAAAGACTTTTAAGAGCGATCTTTGGCGAAAAGGCGAGAGAAGTAAGGGATACATCTCAGAAAGTGAACCATGGCGAATACGGAATTGTCGTAGATGCAAAAGTATTCACAAGGGAAAATGGAGATGAGCTGTCTCCAGGAGTGAACCAATCTGTCCGTATTTATATTGCCCAGAAGAGAAAAATTTCCGTAGGGGATAAAATGGCAGGACGTCATGGGAACAAAGGTGTTGTGTCTAGAGTGCTTCCCGTGGAAGATATGCCTTATCTGCCTAACGGACGCCCCTTGGATATTGTGCTGAATCCTTTAGGAGTGCCTTCCCGTATGAACATTGGACAGGTACTGGAAATCCATCTTTCCTTGGCCGCAAAAGCGCTTGGATTTAACATTGCAACCCCTGTGTTTGACGGGGCAAATGAAGATGACATTATGGATACCTTGGATTTGGCCAATGATTACGTGAATTTAGACTGGGAAGAGTTTAAGGCAAAACACAAAGAAGAACTATTGCCAGAAGTAATGGAATATTTATATGAAAACAGAGACCACAGAAAAATTTGGAAGGGAGTTCCTATTTCCAGAGATGGAAAGGTAAGGCTTCGGGACGGAAGAACAGGAGAATATTTTGACTCCCCAGTAACCATTGGACACATGCATTATTTAAAACTCCATCATTTAGTGGATGACAAAATTCATGCCCGCTCAACGGGCCCCTATTCCTTGGTGACCCAGCAGCCTTTGGGAGGAAAAGCCCAGTTTGGAGGTCAGCGTTTTGGAGAAATGGAAGTATGGGCTTTGGAAGCATATGGGGCATCTTATACCTTACAAGAGATTTTAACTGTAAAATCCGATGATGTGATAGGAAGGGTCAAAACCTATGAGGCCATTATTAAAGGGGATAACATTCCAGAGCCTGGCATTCCAGAATCTTTCAAAGTGCTATTAAAAGAACTTCAGTCTTTAGGGCTGGATGTGAGAGTGCTAAGAGATGATCAAACGGAAGTGGAAATTATGGAAACCATTGATTACGGAGAGACAGATTTACATTCTATCATAGAAGGTGATGCAAATTCTTACAATTATGAAAATGAGTCTTTAGGCCAAAGAGGCTATACAACCCAAGAATTCGATGAAAATAGCGAAGAGCTTGTCTCTGTAGAAGAAGAGATAGAATTGAAAGAGGATTTTGGGCCAGAAGATTTAGGTGTAATGGAGCCAATAGACTCCATAGACTGACGGCAGGATGCACAGTAGAACATTTATTATAATTGCCTGTCAAGATAGTCAATAGGAAAGGAGTACCATATATGCCAGAAATGAAGCAAGAACCATATCAGCCAATGACTTTCGACCAAATTAAAATTGGGTTGGCTTCTCCAGACAAAATTCGAGAATGGTCCAGGGGAGAAGTGAAAAAGCCAGAGACGATCAACTACAGAACTTTAAAGCCAGAGAAGGAAGGTTTATTCTGCGAGAGAATTTTTGGACCTAGCAAAGACTGGGAATGCCATTGCGGAAAATATAAAAAGATCCGCTATAAAGGCGTTGTCTGTGATCGCTGTGGCGTGGAAGTGACAAAAGCCAATGTACGAAGGGAACGTATGGGGCATATTGAGCTGGCGGCTCCCGTATCCCACATTTGGTATTTCAAAGGTATACCAAGCCGCATGGGACTCATATTAGATTTGTCTCCAAGGACATTGGAGAAGGTGTTGTACTTTGCCTCCTACATTGTATTGGATAAGGGAGATACAGACTTACAGTATAAACAAGTGCTGTCAGAAAAGGAATACCAAGATGCAAGAGAACATTGGGGCAGTGGTTTTCGCACAGGAATGGGGGCGGAAGCGATTAAAGAGCTTCTAAAAGCCATTGATTTGGAGTCTGAGACTGCAGAGTTAAAACAGGGATTAAAGGACGCTACAGGACAAAAAAGAGCCAGAATTATTAAAAGGCTGGAAGTAGTAGAAGCGTTCAGAGGTTCTGGAAATCGGCCAGAATGGATGATTATGGATGTAATTCCAGTCATCCCGCCAGATCTGCGTCCTATGGTACAGTTAGATGGAGGCCGTTTTGCCACATCAGATTTAAATGATTTATATAGAAGGATTATTAATAGAAATAACCGCTTAAACCGGCTGCTGGAATTAGGGGCGCCAGATATTATTGTGAGAAATGAAAAGAGGATGCTTCAAGAAGCAGTGGATGCCCTTATTGATAATGGAAGAAGGGGAAGGCCAGTAACAGGTCCAGGAAACAGGGCCCTCAAATCATTATCTGACATGTTAAAGGGAAAATCAGGACGTTTTCGCCAAAACTTATTAGGAAAAAGAGTAGATTACTCAGGACGTTCTGTTATTGTAGTAGGTCCAGAATTAAAAATTTATCAATGCGGACTGCCAAAGGAAATGGCCATTGAGCTGTTTAAGCCTTTTGTTATGAAGGAGTTGGTAGGAAAGGGAACAGCCCATAATATCAAAAGTGCAAAAAAAATGGTTGAGCGGCTAAAACCAGAAGTTTGGGACGTATTGGAAGATGTTATTAAAGAACATCCTGTTATGTTAAACAGGGCTCCTACACTGCACCGTTTGGGTATTCAGGCTTTTGAACCTATTTTGGTGGAAGGTAAGGCTATTAAACTCCATCCCCTTGTCTGTACAGCCTATAATGCAGATTTTGATGGGGATCAAATGGCGGTTCACCTTCCTCTGTCTGTAGAAGCCCAGGCGGAATGTCGGTTCCTTCTCCTGTCTCCCAACAACTTATTAAAACCTTCCGATGGAGGCCCAGTGGCTGTTCCTTCCCAGGATATGGTACTTGGCATTTATTATTTGACCCAGGAAAGACCAGGGGCAAAGGGAGAAGGAAAATCCTTCAAAAATGTGAATGAAGCTATTCTAGCTTATGAAAATGGGACTATTACCCTTCACAGTAAAATTAAAGTTCGAATGTCAAAAACATTGTCCAATGGACAGACAATTTCTGATATTATAGAATCCACCTTGGGACGTTTTATTTTTAACGAGATTTTATCCCAGGATTTAGGATTTATAGACCGGAGCATTCCTGAAAATGCTTTAAAGCTGGAAGTGGATTTTCATGTAGGGAAAAAAGGACTAAAACAGATTTTGGAGAAAGTCATTAATACCCATGGGGCTACGAAGACGGCGGAAGTGTTAGATGATATTAAGGCAATGGGATATAAGTATTCCACAAGAGCAGCCATGACGGTTTCCATCTCAGACATGACTGTTCCAGCCAAAAAGCCAGAGCTTATTGCTAAGGCCCAGGATACAGTAGATAAAATAACAAGGAACTTCAAACGAGGCTTAATTACAGAAGAGGAACGATATAAAGAAGTTATTGAGACATGGAAAGAAACGGACGATGAGCTGACAGATGCCCTTCTTTCTGGTTTAGATAAATACAATAATATTTATATGATGGCTGACTCAGGAGCCAGAGGTTCTGACAAGCAGATTAAGCAGCTGGCTGGCATGAGAGGATTGATGGCGGATACTACAGGCCGTACCATTGAGCTTCCTATTAAATCCAACTTTAGAGAAGGATTGGACGTACTTGAATATTTCATGTCCGCCCATGGAGCAAGAAAGGGATTATCGGATACTGCTTTGCGTACAGCAGACTCTGGATACTTGACAAGACGCCTTGTAGATGTTTCTCAAGATCTCATTATTCGAGAAGTGGACTGCTGTGAAGGGGAAGAGCCCCCAGGAATGTATGTAAAAGCATTTATGGACGGAAAAGAAGAAATTGAAAGTCTTCAGGATCGAATTACTGGCAGATATACTTGTGAAGATATTTATGATAAAGATGGCAATCTTATTGTAAAAGCAAACCATATGATAACTCCGAGAAGGGCAGCAAGAGTAGTAGAGACAGGAGTAGAAGGAGACGGCAATCTCATTGAGAAAGTAAAAATACGTACCATATTGACTTGTAAGTCCCATATTGGCATTTGTGCCAAATGTTACGGAGCAAATATGGCGACAGGTGAGGCAGTACAGGTTGGTGAGGCAGTAGGTATCATCGCTGCTCAATCCATTGGGGAGCCAGGCACCCAGCTTACAATGCGTACTTTCCATACAGGAGGGGTTGCTGGAGACGATATTACTCAAGGTCTTCCTAGGGTGGAAGAGCTGTTTGAGGCGAGAAAGCCAAAAGGACTTGCTATTATTTCGGAAATTCCAGGAGTAGCAGTTATTAAAGATACAAAGAAAAAGAGAGAGATTATTGTTACAGACAATGAGACAGGAGAATCGAAAACTTACTTGATTCCTTATGGATCCAGAATCAAAATTATGGATGGAGATGTGCTGGAAGCAGGCGATGAGCTGACAGAAGGAAGTGTAAACCCTCATGATATACTAAAAATTAAAGGGGTAAGGGCTGTACAGGATTATATGATTCAGGAAGTGCAAAGAGTGTATCGTCTCCAAGGTGTGGAAATCAATGACAAACACATTGAAGTCATTGTACGCCAGATGCTAAAGAAAATCCGAATAGAAAATAATGGAGATGCGGAATTCCTGCCAGGAACGTTAGTTGATGTGCTAGAATATGAAGATATGAATGATTTATTAATTTCAGAAGGAAAAGAGCCAGCAGAAGGAAAACAGGTAATGCTTGGAATTACAAAGGCTTCCTTGGCAACCAACTCCTTCTTGTCAGCCGCTTCTTTCCAGGAAACGACGAAAGTATTGACAGAGGCTGCCATTAAAGGAAAGGCAGATCCTTTAATTGGACTAAAGGAAAATGTTATTATCGGTAAGCTTATACCAGCAGGCACAGGAATGAAGCGATACCGTACAGTGAAGCTGGACACAGACATGGAAGAAGAGGATGAGCTTTATTTATCCGAAGATTTTTTGGAAGAGGAAGCTGAAATAGCCGAGGCGGAAGAAGACGCCCAAGGAGAAGAAGAGGAAACTTCTAAAGAAGAGCTTGTCACACTCATGGAAGAGTAAAGAAAAGGAACTATGAAAGGCATAGATTTTCCAAAAATAAAAGAAAACAAAAATATCCCTGAAAAACCTTGACATATATGTTTTTCAGGGATATACTAATTTAGCATGTATAAAATAAGGGAACTATGTCTTTTGTTTTATACAGCAGACAGTCTATGTTGAAATAATAGAAAGAGGTGAAAAAGAATGCCAACATTTAACCAGTTAGTGAGAAAAGGAAGACAGTCAACTGTGAAGAAAAGCACGGCTCCTGCCCTTTTAAAAGGGTTCAATTCCTTAAAAAAGAGGAGCACAAATACAGCGTCTCCTCAAAAAAGAGGGGTTTGCACTGCTGTCAAGACAGCCACTCCTAAAAAGCCCAACTCAGCTCTTAGAAAAATTGCCAGGGTTCGTCTTTCTAATGGAATTGAAGTAACCAGTTACATCCCAGGGGAAGGTCATAACCTTCAAGAACACAGTGTCGTCCTGATCAGAGGCGGGAGGGTAAAAGATTTGCCAGGTACAAGATACCACGTAATCAGAGGAACTTTAGATACCGCTGGTGTTGCCAACAGGAAACAAGCCCGTTCCAAGTACGGAGCTAAGAGGCCAAAGGACGCTAAAAAGTAAGGAATCGTACTAGACAGACAAAAGCTGTCTGTGTATCACAAATAGACTATGGTAAGTGTTGGGTTCATTTTCGTTAAAATATAATCCGCACGAACACATAAGGAGATGTGAGTACCGATGAATTAATCATGTTATTAAGGAGGGAAGAACCGTGCCACGTAAAGGACATGTTCAAAAAAGAGATGTGTTAGCAGATCCTATTTACGATAATAAAGTAGTGACAAAACTTATCAATAACATTATGTTAGATGGTAAGAGAGGCATTGCCCAAAAAATCGTATATAAAGCTTTCCAAAGAGTAGAAGCCAAGGCGGAAAAGCCAGCCTTGGAAGTATTTGAGGAAGCAATGAATAATATTATGCCAGTGCTGGAGGTAAAGGCAAGACGTATTGGAGGGGCAACCTATCAGGTTCCTATTGAAGTAAGACCAGACAGACGTCAGGCATTAGCGCTTCGCTGGCTCACATTGTATTCCCGCAAAAGGGGGGAAAAGACAATGGAAGAGAGATTAGCAAATGAAATATATGATGCATCAAAAAATACAGGGGCATCTGTAAAAAAGAAAGAAGATATGCATAAGATGGCAGAGGCGAACAAAGCTTTTGCCCATTATCGTTTCTAATCAGAGACTAGAAGGAGGAAAAACCTTTGGCTGGAAGAGAATATCCGTTAGAGAGAACCAGAAATATCGGTATTATGGCTCATATTGATGCGGGTAAGACAACGCTTACAGAGCGTATTTTATATTATACCGGCGTAAATTATAAAATTGGTGATACCCACGAAGGAACTGCAACCATGGACTGGATGGAACAGGAGCAGGAAAGAGGTATCACAATAACATCAGCCGCAACGACCTGCCGTTGGACTTTGCAGAAGGAAACTAAAGAGTCTCCAGGAGCAAGTGAGCATCGTATTAATATTATTGATACCCCGGGACACGTTGATTTTACTGTTGAAGTAGAACGTTCTTTACGTGTATTGGATGGAGCAGTAGGTGTTTTCTGTGCAAAGGGAGGTGTGGAACCTCAGTCAGAAAATGTTTGGCGTCAAGCTGACACTTACAATGTGCCAAGAATGGCATTCATTAATAAGATGGATATTTTAGGCGCAAACTTCTATGGAGCGGTAGATCAGATAAAAACCCGCTTAGGGAAAAATGCAATTTGTATTCAACTGCCTATTGGAAAAGAAGATGAGTTCCAAGGAATCATCGATTTATTCGAGATGAAGGCTTATATTTACAATGATGAGAAAGGGGAAGACATCTCGGTCACTGAAATTCCCGATGAAATGAAAGATGACGCAGAACTATACCGTAGTGAATTAGTGGAAAAAATCTGCGAATTAGATGACGACTTAATGATGCAATATTTGGAGGGGGAAGAACCTTCAGAAGAAGAATTAAAAAAGGTATTAAGAAAAGCCACATGTGAATGTGGAGCAATCCCTGTATGCTGTGGTTCTGCCTACAGAAACAAAGGGGTGCAAAAACTCCTTGATGCAGTGCTGGAATACATGCCTTCCCCAGTGGACATTCCTGCTATTGAGGGAATTGATGGGGATGGCAATGAGGTTGTGAGACATTCTTCTGATGAAGAGCCTTTTTCCGCCTTGGCCTTTAAGATTATGGCAGACCCATTTGTGGGAAAACTGGCATTTTTCCGTGTTTACTCAGGAACAATGAATTCAGGTTCCTATGTGTTAAACGCTACAAAAGGAAAAAAAGAGCGGGTAGGCCGTATTTTGCAAATGCATGCAAATAAGAGGGAGGAACTGGACAAAGTATACTCTGGAGATATTGCAGCAGCAGTAGGTTTTAAGCTGACAACAACAGGAGATACAATATGTGATGAGAAAAATCCTGTTATTTTGGAGTCAATGGAATTCCCAGAACCAGTTATTGAGCTTGCCATTGAGCCTAAGACAAAAGCAGGTCAGGGAAAATTAGGAGAATCTTTAGCAAAACTGGCTGAGGAGGATCCCACCTTTCGGGCTCACACAGATCATGAAACAGGTCAGACCATTATTGCTGGGATGGGTGAGCTTCACTTGGAGATTATTGTAGACCGTCTCCTTCGTGAGTTTAAAGTAGAAGCAAATGTAGGAGCCCCTCAGGTTGCTTACAAAGAAACATTCACAAAATCTGTGGAAGTGGACAGCAAGTATGCAAAGCAGTCAGGTGGAAGGGGACAATACGGGCATTGTAAAGTGCGTTTTGAGCCCATGGATGCTAATGCAGAAGAAACCTTTAAATTTGATTCTACTGTAGTGGGAGGCGCTATTCCAAAGGAATATATCCCAGCAGTAGGCGAAGGAATTGAAGAGGCCGCTAAGGCAGGTATTTTAGGAGGATTTCCAGTGCTAGGCGTTCACGCCACAGTCTATGACGGCTCCTATCACGAGGTGGATTCCAGTGAAATGGCATTTCATATTGCTGGTTCCCTTGCATTTAAAGATGCAATGTCAAAAGCTGCCCCAGTACTTTTGGAGCCAATTATGAAAGTAGAAGTTTCCATGCCAGAGGAATATATGGGAGATGTTATTGGAGACATTAACTCCCGAAGAGGCCGAATTGAAGGTATGGATGACGTAGGTGGAGGCAAGATGGTAAAGGGATATGTGCCATTAGCCGAAATGTTCGGATATGCCACAGACTTACGTTCAAGAACCCAGGGACGAGGAAATTACTCTATGTTTTTTGAAAAATATGAGCCAGTTCCAAAGTCCGTACAGGAGAAAGTACTTGCCACGAAATCCAAATAGAATTCGTATAAATGACTTGAAAAAGTAACCATAATGAAATATAATCAAAGTAGTTTGTTAACAAAAATTAAGAAAGCGTAGAACGCAAATAAAAGGAGGACTTCAAAAATGGCTAAAGCTAAATTTGAAAGAACGAAACCACATTGTAATATTGGTACGATAGGTCACGTAGACCATGGAAAGACAACTTTAACAGCTGCTATTACAAAGACTCTTCACGAAAGATTAGGAACTGGAGAAGCAGTTGCATTTGAAAATATTGATAAAGCTCCTGAAGAAAGAGAGCGTGGAATTACTATTTCCACAGCCCATGTGGAATATGAGACAGAGAATAGACATTATGCCCATGTAGACTGTCCTGGAC
>CANOLZ010000044.1 GCA_947567075.1 uncultured bacterium | reverse complement strand
CAATAGAAGAGACAGAAAAACTTGCAAGTAATAAAACATAGATCTTATTTTTACATATAGAAGCAGTTACATCTTTTAACACATTGGAGTTTTCGTCTCTAGTTCTTTTCATCCTGTATCCCTTGCAAAATAGTTTTCATCTCCATTTTGTGAAAATGATAGAATAATGAACAATAACTGTCTTTTGCGTTCAAATCATTATCTACCAAAAATGCACGTGCCCTGCAACCTCCCCCGCAAAGATACCTGTATTCACACACCTTACATTCCTTAATATTATCTACATTGGCATCTTTACACATGTTCATAACCTCTAAGTTCAAGCTCTGCTTCTGCAGTGGTTTTTCAAATATATTTCCCATTAAAAGTCTGCTATCATGCAGAATATGGCATGGATAGAGATTACCTTTAGAATCTACGCTAATCATATTCTTTCCAAGCCCACAGGACTTTACGGCACAAAGTCCTTCTCCCGCAGTTCTCATATCCATAACTTCCGCATTTAATTCAAAAATTTCTTCTGCCACATATTTTAATGTTTCATCATCTAACATATATTCCTTAAAGATTTCATTACAGGAAACCGTTAATATACTGAAATTGATATCAACCTGCAATTCCTCAGCCAATTTATTATAAAGTTTCATCGCTTTATAATTCAACTTATGAAGCGTTGGCACAATGCTTACTTCCAGGCCAGCTCTTTTCGCACTTTCCACAGTATTTATAATCTTGTCAAAAATTCCTTTATCCCTGATAAAACTTGGGTGTTCCTTATCATATCCATCTATTGAAACCGCAAGCAAATCCACATAACCTTTTAATTTTTCAAATGGGAACGGAATGGTTCCCCGCCAGAAATGACAATACTTGAAACGCCTGCTTGAGAAAGCCGCTGAAATGCCTTTTTCCAATCCTCTGTATTGGAATCCTGTTCTTGATTTCTCTCATCGTTCATGGAATAACAACCCAAACAGTTTAAGTTGCACCGATTCAATAAATGTACATACGCCAAATTAAATTCTAAATCACCTTCTGCCACTTTTACCCCTTGTTCCTGCAAAAATTTTAATTCCAATAAAGAGTCGTAAAGTTCCTTATTCTCAGCAATATCCGTTTTTTCTACTACATGTTTTGTCACCTTTTCCCAAAATTTCCATCCTTTTTTATCCAATCCTATTACTGCCTGGTTATCAAAATTAGACAGCACATAAACCGATTGCACTTTTATTAATTCAACATTTTTGTTCACATGATACATGCCTTTTCCCTCTTTCTCTAATGTATATCCCTCTGTTTAAATATCAGCAATGTTGCTGCCTCTATTATTACAAACAATCCACCTCCTATCAAATAAGGCGCTATCTGCATGCCGCTTACTCCCAGTTTTCCTTTTTCTACCAAAAAATCCGCCATAAATTCCGGAGCTATATTCTTCAGGGTTATAATCTTATCTATATATCTTAGTGCAAACCATACAAAATAGGTTATGACAAAAGTATGGATTTTTCTAAAAAATAGACCTATCAGCATAGCCAAGGCTCCCCATATAAAAAACATTTCAAGATATCCGAAAAATATGCCAATATAGCTTAGCAATCCACCTTGATACAATATAATGGGACATTGTTCCTTTATGTTGCAAATACAATAGACTGCAAAATTAAACGCCCAAAATGCAGCATGAAAGACACAAGTCAAACTGACAAATGCCAATGTCTTATTTATTATCACCTTTCTTCTGTCACAAACGTATAAGATTTCTAAGTTAAGCTGTCCCTCCTCCAGCTCTCCTGCCAAACAGTCACATGCAAGATATACTACAATAAAAAAATAAAAATATTTTATGAGTTCCTGCATGTTAGCACAATAATCAAGACAACTTTCAAAAGTTCCCCCTTCCGTAATGTAAGGCAAACGAAAGAACCAGCCTATGCCAAACACCAATGGCAACACTAATAAAAGGAGTAAAGAAAAGAAATATTTTTTATGAAACATTTTATATAACTCCTGTATCATTTGCTCCTCCTAAATAAACAACCGGTACAATCCGTTTTCCATAATCTCTATTCTTTCTACATCCCTTCCCTTTTGCATCCCCTCTTTTAAAGCAGCTTGAAGGCTATCTGGTTCATAGGGAATAACAACAGCCTCTTTCTCTCCACTAAACCATATGGAATACTTTTTACTCTCATTCTGTAAATTACTTAGTGTTCCACAATATTTTATCGTTCCTTCTATAATTGCGACAATCTTGTCTGCCAAATCTCCCACTTCATCCAATTGGTGGCTTGAAAATATAATGGACACCCCTCTTTCTGTCCTCATATTTTTAAGCACTTTCTTCATTTCTTCCATTCCCACTGGGTCTAATCCCACAAAAGGCTCATCCAGAATAAGAAGATCCCCTTCATGAGTAAAAACTTGAGCCAACGCAAGTCTTTGTTTCATTCCAAAAGAAAAAGATTTCACTTTATCATTGCTGTTTCCTTCTAATCCCACCATTTCAAGCAATTCCCTTATCTTTTTTCTACGTTCCCTTTTCTTCATATTCGGATATGCCAACAGCAGATAATTAAGATTTTGATACGCTGTTAAATCTTCATAGAATTTTACATCTACCAACGAACTAATTCTTCCCATGACACCCCTGTCCTGCTGTTTTATCCGTTCTTTGTCAAAAAAGATTTCTCCGTCGTACTCACATAACAGACCAAGTATCGTCTTCATAAGGGTCGTTTTTCCTGCCCCATTTTTTCCCAATAACCCGATAATTGTACCCTTTTCTATTAAAAAAGAGATATTTTTCAGAACCACATAATTTCCATAACTTTTGGTAAGATTACGCACCTCTAATATACTTTGTTTCTCCATATTTACTGCCTCCAGTAAAAATTCATGACTATAAGGTAACCCTGTATCATTTTAAGTTCCATTCTAATTGTATCTTTGTTGAGATATCATTTTTTGTCACAAGTTATTGTATTTATACTCACAGTCTATGAAATTTATCGTGAATATGTCTCCAGAGACTGCCGCAAAAATTGAAAAAATACATTATGGGGCTGTGCCATCTACGTATACTTATGGCAAATGTTTCTGCCCCTCAGTATACATGGGCAGTAAGATATAAGAAGCTACTGCCCATTTCATCTTAGACGACGGTTCCTTTTTTGTTATTTCTGATACCCACTCCAGAACACTTCTTTGTCCCAACAACAACACAAGCTCTCTTTGCAGCCTTTGACTTAAATAACATTCTCTTCACCCCTCTTTCTCTTATGTATTGTCTTTCGACATTGCCATTATCTCAATTTCTCTGTAAAATCACAATAGGACTTTTGAGCAAAAATATTACCCAAAAGTCCTATTCATAAAGCATTCACATAAACATTTTCATACCCCTCATGCGCTTTAGCGCACACAAATCAATCGTTTGAAAGTAGCTTTTCTTTCAAACTTATCTTTCATCTATTAGTCCCCATTTTACTCCCTTCATAACCGCTCCCACTCTTGAACGAACCTGCATTTTTTCCAAAATGGATGATATATGATTGGTCACCGTTTTCTCTGATATATATAATTCTTCCGCTATTTCCTTTCTTTTCTTATCTTTACTAATTAGTTCCAACACCTTTATCTCCATATTCGTAAGTACATTCTTTTCTTCACATATGGGAAATACGCTTGTCCTGTCAATACACACTTTCCGAATGGTCTGTGCCAAAGAAGAAATACTCTCTTCCTTTGAAACAAAAGCATCAGCTGCACTATTTTTTGCCATATTGCTGATGTTATACCCTGACATCAGAATAATATTTATCTCCGGGTAATGGGTTTTTATTTCCTTTGCAAGTTCTATCCCATTCTGATATCCATTAATAGAGCATCAGGCTTCCTTTCCTTCATTTTGTCAAAAAGCATCTTTGGTTCAGTTAAGGTCTCCACAATTGATATTCCGTCTTCTCTATTTAACTGCGATGCTATTCCCGAAATAATCATTTTATGGTCATCTACAATCATTATCCTTATTTCTTCCATAATCATTCACCTTAAAGGAATATAAATTTGAATTTCGCTTCCCTCTTTATTTGATATAATTCTTACATTTCCTTTCAAATCACTAATTTGCTTTTTTATCGTATATATTCCCATATGGGGACTTTTCAGCAGTTTTTCGTTTTCTGGTATCCGAAAACCTTTTCCATTGTCCGAAACCATACAGCTAACCTTATCAGCCTGACCTGAAATTACTACTGTAATTTTAGTGCAGCCAGAATGTTTTATCCCATTGGTAACCAATTCCTTCACTGTACGGTATAAGACCAATGCAATGGCATTTGGCAGTACTCCCGACGAATAATCATATTGATATTCTATCTCTATATTATAATCGTTTTTTATATCATAAATAAAATTTTTCAAGGCTTCATCCACTCCTAAGTCCCCTACGACTATTGGATATAAATCATGGCTTACTCCTCTTATTTCTCCAATTACTTTAGATAACTGCTCTTTTTCTTCCTTTGATTTTGCAACGTGTAACAACGCAATCAAATTCTGAAGTATCTCATCATGAAGAAAAATGGCAATCCTTTGTCTTTCCTCTTCCAGCTCTTCCATCATATGGTTATTATAAATAGATTCTTTCCCTTTATACGTCTTATAGCCATGGATCAACAAAGGCGCAATTAAGATACTATTATACATGACCAATTTCATAAGGCTCTCAGAAAAAAATAACAGAAACCAAGTATCCCCAATTATTAGATATAATATACTTTCTGTATACCGTCTTAAGTCATTTCTCTCATCTAAAGAAATATATTCCCTTTTCATCAAAATATAAATCATTGTAATAATAATGCCTGTAAAAATCCATATGGAATAATCTCCCTGACCCAAGTGCAAATTTTCCATCTGAATGTAGGAATATGCTACAGACTTGTCTGTTTCTTCCAATTGCTGGTCTGATATGCTTACTACTGCAAATCTAGGCAGGAAATGCGCTGCCATAAATGCAACGATTCCTGCTAAGAAACCAACGAGCAACACCTTTATTTGCTTCTGTGCATATATCGTTGACTTTTTATATTCCCATAACATACTTGCAATGGTCAAAAAAAATGTCATCAAATAATTTCCTAAAATCAGCGCTTCTTTGCCTCGGACAAAATTGCCAAAACAGCTGCCAAGCAAATACAATGATATCATAATCATGGTAGAACATATATGTACAGCTGCTATCCACCTAAAATATTTCTTTTTCACCGTAAGTGTCAGACAGCCTATGAGATAATACAAAATTACATTGCTTATAAATAATAGGATATCCATCAGTCCATTGACCATCCTATTATGATAATTGGTAGCAGCAGCCAGGCAGACGTTAGCAGATATCAGCGTAAGATAGAGTGCAAGTAGCTTCCCCACCATATAAGAAAACAGGTGCAGATACAAATAAGCGGTAAATCCCGTCAGCAGTAATCCTACAACCATATACATATATATGCTAAGGGATAAAATAAATATATTTTTTACGCCCTCTATCTGCGTTATAAATACCTCTTCAAATGCCGTATGAAAAGCGCTGTATATAAGAAATGCACTAAATAATAGAATCCCTCCGTAAATGGCTTCTTTTTTCCATATCCTCATATTCATTCTCTCCGTTTGCTTTTTATGCTTTTAACCGTAAAACTTTTCTTACTATTTCCATATATACAGGCAAAATTCATAACTGACTTAATTTCATATGATTTACTGATGTCTGAGGACAAATAGGGAAATCTGTAGGAAAGCAGCGCCGATGGTTCTAAATTTAAGAAATTTTTTCACATTCCATTTATACTTTTTTATTGTCCCTTAATGTTGATGTATTGAAATTTTTCTATCGTTTTTTTTAATACCCTCAAGGTTTCACAATGTAACCTGCCACCGTAGTACAGTTGAGTTATCAAAAAACAATTACACAAAAAGGAAATCTAAGGGAAACCATGTTTCTAATTTTCCCACAAAATTTATAAAGGGTTCCACCTTGAAAAACTACTTTTCTATATGATGTTTTCCGGTAGGAGCGTTTATATGCAGATAAAAACATGGGCATTTGAAGGCAAATTCTCAAAAAATACTATCTATCGTTTCCAGGGAAATGTCCTGATAAACTGGCAGTATTTCACAGTGCTACTCTCTGACATCATTATGAATCGTTTTACAAAACTGCTGACGGACAAAGAATACAAGAATATCTTTATTGTTGAGGACAATCTGTTTGACTGCTCCCACTCCAAAAAGGCAGGACAGGAATCCATTTATTCCTACCGAATTTTCAAACTATTAAAAGTAGTTTATGAAAGCGCTCCTTCTTTCTTCCATAAATAGAGCAGGAAATTTTCTTAGATTTTCACATAAAAACAGCAAAAATAAAGCTATCCCTTCACGAATTTTCATTCGTTAAAGCGACAGCCTCTTGACTTCTTCATATCAGGTCGTGCAACACCTCTTCTTGCGTCCTGCTTTTGATGCTGTTCATCTTGTTTTCCAGAGAATAAAAGGGGAAAATCTCATTCTTACCCCTAAACAAGCAGAATCCATATAGACATCAAAGTAGAACTTCCTATAAAGGTACTATTCAAAATGGCAGATAAAAATCTTATGAATATTACTTTTCACCAAGTTCTAAACAACAACATCCTCCAGCAATTTATCTCCATCTGCCGCCGAAGTAGCCAGCTTATCGCATCTTTCATTTTCCAAATGGCCTGCATGTCCTTTTACCCATATATAAGTTACCTTATGGGGTTCCATGGCTTTTAAAAGCCTTTGCCATAAATCTATGTTTTTCACCATCCTGCCTCCACTGCCTTTCCAACCCTTTTTCTTCCATCCCTCTATCCAATGCTGGTTAAAGGCGTCTGTGACATACTTAGAATCAGAAATCAACTCTACCTCACAAGGCTTTGTCAATGCTTCTAAACCTATAATCGCTGCCATAAGCTCCATGCGGTTATTTGTCGTTTTCTTATATCCTGCGGAAAACTCCCGTTCATGGAGTTCCCCCTTTGGATCTACATAATGAAGGATTGTTCCGTATCCTCCAGGTCCGTCTGGATTCCCTCTGGCAGACCCGTCTGTGTAAATTGTTACTTTCATGTCCCCTCCTCACCTTTTCTTATCACTCATGTAAAATCAGACGGATTCCCAATAACCCTTTTCCATAAAACGGCTGGCTAGTTCTTCCGCCTCCTGTACAAGGCTGTTCTCATACCCCATAATTTTAAGGAGTTGGATGGCGTTTCTCGTCATTGCCCTCCCCTTATAAAGTTCATAAGAAAAATAGATATCTTCTTCCCTTACCTCCTCCTCAAAATGATAATTTGTATAAACCTTCTCTAAAATATACGTAAGCTCCACATCATGGGTTGCTGCAAAGCAAAGACATCTCCCGGAAGCTAAAGTTTTTAATATTTTTGATGAAGCGGCAATTCTCTCCACTGTGTTCGTTCCTCGCAGGACTTCGTCCACAAAGGCGAACACAGGAGGCTGCTCTTCTTTTTTTGAGGCGTCTAAAATTCGTTTTAACGCCTTAATCTCTGCCATATAATAGCTTTCTCCTGATAATAAATTATCCCTTAGGGACATGGAAGAATAAAGTCTTACAAAAACTCCTTCATAATAATTGGCGTATACTGTATGGATTGTTTGGGACAACAGTATGTTCACAGCCACTGCTTTTAAAAAAGTAGATTTTCCTGATGCATTGGAACCTGTGACAAGAGCTCCCCTCTCTTCTTTTAAAGAACAGCTTACAGGATTTTCTAACAATGGATGGGCTAACCCTTCACAATGTATATGAAGCTCTTTGGAAAAGTAAGGAACTGTGTAATAGGGAAGGGATTGGCGAAAAGCCCCAATACTTATCATGCTTTCTAAATAACCAATGATAAATAAAATTTCCTCTACTTCCCCTCGAAGGCTTTTTAACTGTTTTAACATTTTATTAAACTTTATTAAGTCTATGTGCAAAAACATTCTCATATACTCTAGAGGAATTTCGAATATACTTCCCGTAGGTTTTCCAGAACTCATCAAAATGTAAGAACCTTTCTGAAATTTCTGAAATTTCTTTCTTGCCTCTATGATTCGTTCTAAATAGCCCTCACATCCAGAAATAGTGAAAGACTGAAATTCTTCTATCTCTTTTAACATTCTGAGAATATATGCAAAGGTTGTGAGATAAGGTCCAATCTCTCCTTTTCTTGTTAAATATGTTTTAATATTAAAGGAAACAACTCCAATAAAACATAACACTCCAAAGGAAGGAGAAAAAGCCATTATTATGAAAGAGAGTACAAAAAGGATAGAAGCTATATAATGGCCCAGGTTTTCTTCCTCTTGTACATTTTCCAGCCAGTTGAGGTAATCTGTTATAGAGGCTTTTTTTGTCCGTCCCATTTTGTGGAATTTATTTTGGAGAATTCTTCTATCCTCTTCCTTTTCCATAAAATAAGCAATAAGCCTCTCTCTCTCTTTCAGCTCTTTTAAAGAGAAGGAAGGAGTTCTAAGAAGATAATAAAAATATTCATCTCCAGCAGAAGACATTGTATGGTTCATGGATTTATATAAAAGATCCATCCCTAAATCCTCCCAAGTAATGTCATCTATTGTAAACCCCTTTTGACTATGGGTCTTATAATATCGGCTAATTACTTCGTATTCCTGGAATTCATACTCTCTATCTGGTTTTTTTCCATAATTATCTTTTAATTGACGTAAAAACTCTTTTTCCTTTTTCTTCTCTTCTATGAGGCCTCTTATAAATAAAATCATTAGACCAGAAATAAGAACTGCTAAAAATATAAGCCACTCCATCTTACAACTCCCAGCTTTGTCCTTCTTCTTTGATAGTCATAATATTATCCCTATAAGCCTCTGATTCTTTCCGGTTAGTCAGTTGTTGAAACATGCCATACTTTCTCCAAAAATGCATGGGAAATACATGATCTGTTTTTGTGTGGGCCATAAAATAGTCAATACCATAGTAAGTAGCGTCCATAAGCCTTGGATCTACGGGAACAAAAGCAGCATCAAAATGACTTCCTTCTATGGAATGAATTTCCTGTTTATAAACCCGTTCTTGATCTTTATTAAAATCTCCTGGTTCTCCTTCCCAATGCCACCAGTTCAAATCTCCCGCATGATAAATACTCTTTTCTTCCGCCTCAATGCAAAAGGCAACCCCCTCATCCGTAGAATGAAGAGCCCGTACATGCATGTCATCCACAGTAAAAGCGCTGTGTTCCTTCACGGTTATGATATGTTCTTTTACCTTTGTATCTTTCCCATTTTTCTTAAGATATTGGTCATCCACTGGAATATCGCTTCCTAAAAGAAAAGAAATATGAGGGTACTGATTTATCCAGTCCAATACTTCTATAGCAAAATGATCCCCATGATTGTGACTGGCAAAGACATAAATCTTCTTATCTTTTGGAAAAACAGGCAAGTCTCCCATATAATAATCAAAAATCAGTACGCTCTTTTCAAGTTCCACTGTAAAACAACTGTGATAAATATAGGTAATTTTCATTTTCTCCCTTTAAACCATCCTTTCTTTTATATCGTTTACCTTTCTATAAATTTCTTCTGGATCCATTCCTACAAAAAATTCTCCTTTTTCATATAAAATTTTGCCATGGACCATGGTCATTTTTATGTTTTCCTTACTTCCACTATAAACAATGTTTTTGGAAATATTGTTTATAGGCTGCATATTGGGCCTATGGAGATCAATCATAATCATATCTGCCAGCTTTCCCTTTGCCAAAATATCACTCTCTCTTATGTTCATCGCCTTTGCTCCCCCAAGGGTAGCCATGGAAAGCACCTGATCTCCATCCACTGCCGAGGCATCCTTTTCCCGGTATTTAGCAAGCCCAGTCACTAAAAACATTTCCCGAAACATATCCAGGCAATTGTTGCTGGCAGGCCCGTCTGTCCCTATCGCTACATTGATTCCCTCTTGTAAAAAGTCTTTCACAGGAGCAATTCCACTGGCCAGCTTCAAGTTGGAACTCGGATTGGTAACAACAGAAAGTCCCCTTTCCTTAAAAATACAAATATCTTCTTCGGTCATATAAACGCAGTGGTAACCCCCACCTCCATAATCAAACATGCCAAGAGAATCTAAAAAAGCAGTGGGTGTTTTTCCATATCTTTTTTTGCATTCTTCTACCTCAAATATGGTTTCTGAATTATGGGAAAAAACAGGAGCCTTATATTGATGAGCCAGCGCAGCAACATCTTCCAATAACCCTTTTGTACAAGTGTATTCTCCATGAAATCCCAACATATAAGAAGATAAGGGGCCTTGCTGATTTAATTTTTGATACATCTCTTCCATCATTTTCACAGACTGGCTAAAATTATTTACTGCCCCTACCTGGACGCAGCGCAATCCGCATTCTGTTACTGCCTGTGCAATGGTCTCTGGCGTCAAATACATATCAAAAATGGCTGTAATTCCACTTGTCACATACTCAAGAACTGCCAGCTTTGTCAAATAATAAATATCTTCCCCTGTCAGCTTCCCTTCTACTGGAAAAACCTGTTTATGGAGCCAGTCAAATAAAGGCAGATCATCGGCAAAAGAACGAAGGAGGGTCATCCCAGAATGGGTATGGGCATTTTTAAATCCAGGCATAAGAAGATTTCCCTTTCCATCAATCTGTCTGTCAAAGGCAATTTCCTCTGTAAAAGCCTTTCCCTCCCCCACATAAAGGATTCTCTCATTTTCCACCCATAGTTCTCCATCAAAAATAGGACGGTCTTTTTCCATGGTTAAAATTTTTACGTGAAAAAAGCGAATTCTCACAGTTTCTCATCCCCTTCTTTTAAATCCATTGGACCAAAGCCTTGTGGAAGCAGATCCTCCAACGTCATTTCCTTTATATCCTCTGTTGACTTTGCTAAAAAAATCTGAAATGTTTTCGGATTGCAAAATTCCATCATCACCTGTCTGCAAACTCCGCAAGGAGGAGTGTAACTCGTTAGAACTCCTTCCTTCCCACCCACAATAGCTATTGCTTTAAAGTTTCTCTCCCCTTCGCTGACTGCCTTGAAAAAAGCAGTCCTCTCTGCACAATTGGTAGGGGTGTAAGCTGCATTTTCAATATTACACCCTGTATAAATTCTTCCCTCTTTGGTCAATAAGGCAGCTCCCACTTGGAAATGGGAATAGGGAGTATACGCCTGTTCCATCGCCTTTATGGCTTTTTGCACTAATTCTTTCATATAAACCATTCCCTTCTTGTCCCCTATTGATTTTCTTATGAACTGCTTTCGTCCTTTTCTCCTTCCCTTTACCTTGCTCCTTTATCATAAGGAATTCCTTCTGCCCTAGGAGCCTGGGAATTTTTCGATGTAAAAATAAGGACAATTAACGTAGCAATATACGGAATCATCTTATATAAATTGCTGGAAATACCTAAATTATTCAAAAATGGAATGCCTGAGTAAGCGGCGGCAATTGCCTTCATTAATCCAAAAAACAAGGAAGCATATAAAATTTTTATTGGCTTCCACTGTCCAAAAATTAATACTGCCAAAGCTAAAAATCCATAGCCAGACACTGTGGCATTAAAGTTGGTAGAAGTGGGAACGACAAAGACAAGTCCCCCAAGGCCGCTTAAAGCTCCTGAAATAATAACGCCACAGTACTGCATTCGATAAACATTCACTCCTGCGGAATCCGCTGCCTGGGGATGTTCACCACAAGCTCTTAGCCTTAAACCAAATCTTGTCCTATATAGCACAAGAATGGATAAAGCTAAAATCAAAAACCCCAAATATGTGGTAATATACGTGTTTTGAAAGAACAAAGGCCCAAGAAGGGGAATACTTCCAAGGACAGGCACAGACTCAATGCGAAAGGTATTATTAAACTGCACTTGCTGCACTCCGTTTAAAATTCTTCCTATAAAAATTGCAAAAGCAGGAGCTAACATATTCAATGCCGTTCCACTAATCACTTGATCTGCCTTCATATTGACAGAGGCATAAGCATGTAATAGGGAAAAAAGAGCGCCTGTTGCCATAGCGATGCAAATAGCAATGAGAAGCTGGCCCTGACCTCCCATCACTCCTCCTGTACGGTTGAGAAATACAACGCTAGTAAAAGCTCCCATTGTCATAATGCCTTCCAGAGCAATATTGATAATTCCGCTCCTCTCTGAAAACATGCCTCCAAGAGCAACAAGTAAGAGAGGAATGGTAAAAAACATAGTCTGCTGAAATATAAAATAAATGACATTCATGGCTTATTTCCTCCTTTTCTTCCCTGCCTAAGCCTTGCAAGAATCAGTCTTACTACAAGGGAAAAGGCGCTAAAATAAATAATAACGGCAACAATAATATCAATGATTTCTACAGAAAATTCGTAGAGCTGTAAATAAAATCCTCCTGCTGTTAAATAGGCAATAAATATGCTGGATACAAAAATGCCAATAGGATTGTTAAATCCTAGGAGGGCTACAGAAATACCAGTAAATCCTTCGGAAGCCAGTACATCCACCACCTCAATATGTTTTCCGCTCCCAGCCAAGTAAAGAAGCCCTCCTGCCAGCCCGGCAATAGCCCCGGCAATAGCCATGGAAACAATAATGCTTTTCTTTTCATTAATTCCCGCATATTTACTGGCATCCCTATTATGTCCCACTGCTTTTAATTCATATCCAAAGGTTGTTTTATTTAATAAGAGATAAATAAGAACAATAAAAATAATTCCAATTAAAAATCCACCATTGACACTGGAACCTGGAAAGATCTTGTCCAACCCCATTTTTGGAATATTAGCCGTAGCTGCCACTGGGTTTGACTCGTTTCTTAAATTATTAAACATTGGCTTGTAACTTTTCACAATCCAATTTACCCCATACATTCCAATGTAATTCATCATAATGGCTGCAATCACTTCATTTACATTAAAAAACGCCTTCAGTATGCCTGGAACACATCCCCACAAGGCACCCAGCAAAATACTAGCAAATAAAGCAACGATCCAATGAACCCCTCCCAAAGATTTCATCATAATTCCCACATAGCAGGCTCCAAAACCTCCTACAATAAACTGCCCTGGAGTTCCAATATTAAAAAGTCCAGACTGAAAGGCAAAACCTACCGATAATCCTGTCATCATAATGGGAGTGGCGTAATAAAAAACCTGCCCTACTCCTTTCATTCCATGGGTAAGGGCCCCTGTCAAAATAGCTCCAAAACCTGGTATGGCCTGGGATGCATTGGAACATAAAAGTACAAGAAACCCAATGAGAAGTCCTACAACAATGGCGCTGATAGAGGAAAGAAGGGGCAAAAGGCTTCTCTGTCCTCTCTGTTTCTTATCTTCCATCTTCCTGTCCCCCTTTCTTTGAACCAGCCAAATAAAGGCCTAATTCCTGCATGGACACTTCCTTAGGATTTAGCTCTGCTGTCAATGCCCCTTCAAAAATAACAAGAATTCTGTCACTTAAGTTCATAACTTCATCCAGCTCTAAAGAAACAAGGAGAATTCCTGCCCCTTTATCTCTCTGCTTTACAAGTTCTTTGTGAATATATTCTATAGCTCCTACATCCAATCCTCTTGTAGGCTGTACGGCAAGAAGGATGTCTGGATTTCTGGAAATTTCCCTGGCAATAATGGCCTTTTGCTGATTTCCTCCTGACATACTGCCAACAGTTGTATAGCATCCCTCCCCACTTCGAATATCATATTTTTTAATTAATTCTTCTCCATAAGAATAAATACTCTGTTTTTTTAGAAATCCTCCTTTTTGAAACTGGGGTTCAAAATACTGCTGTAAAATCAAATTGTAGGCAAGGTTATATTTTAAGACAAGTCCATGTTTATGTCTGTCTTCTGGAATATGGGACAGACCATGGGTATTTTTATAACGGATAGATTTACCTCTCATGTCTTCCCCATTTATGAACAGTTGTCCTCCATCCATAGGTCCAATGCCGCTAATAGCCTGAACCAACTCTGTCTGTCCATTGCCGTCAATTCCTGCAATACAGACAATCTCTCCCTTTCGCACTTTTAAAGACACGTGATCCACCACATTTTTCACATGACCTTCTCTTGTAGATTTTACACAGACATCCTTTAATTCCAGTACAACTTCCTTTGGCTTTGCCTCCTCCTTTTCCACTGTCAGGTTTACTTTCCTACCCACCATCATCTCAGACATTTCTTCTTTGTCCGTATTTGCTACATCCACTGTGCCTATATATTTTCCTCTTCTCAAGACACTGCAACGATCTGCCGCCTCCTTAATTTCATTTAGCTTATGGGTGATGAACAAAATGGACTTTCCTTCTTTTACCAGTCCTTTCATAATTAATATCAGTTCATTAATTTCCTGAGGAGTAAGGACAGCTGTCGGCTCATCAAAAATTAAAATGTCATTGTCTCTGTAAAGCATTTTTAAAATTTCTACCCTTTGCTGCATACCTACTGTAATGTCTGAAATGACAGCGTCTGGATCAACGAGAAGATTATACTTTTCACTTAGCTCCATAACCTTCTTTCTGGCGCCGTCCATGAGGAGCAATCCACCTTTTACTGTCTCTGCCCCAAGAACAATATTCTGAAGCACTGTAAAATTATGAACCAATTGAAAGTGCTGGTGCACCATGCCTATTCCCCGGGCATTAGCGTCCAAAGGTCCCTTCATATGAACCTCTTTTCCCCTTACCTTAATAATTCCTTCTTCAGGCTGGTACATGCCAAACAAAACGCTCATGAGCGTTGATTTTCCCGCCCCGTTTTCTCCCAATAAAGCATGGATCTCTCCTTTTTTCAGCTGCAAAGTAATGTCATCATTAGCAACGATTCCGGGGAATCTCTTTGTAATATGCAGCATCTCTACAATGTATTCCATAGTAATACTCCATTCTTCCGCAAAAGGGGAAGTAGCCAAAACACCCCATTATCAGCGGCACAAAACTTATATGAACAGTAAACATTTCAAAAAAGCTCTCAAAAACAACAACATGAAGGAAATTCCAAAAAGTCCTTTGTCAAAAAAGGGGTTCTGTAAGAACCCCTCCCTTTTTATACTCTGCTATTCTACAAAGGATACTGTCACCTTTTCCAATGTTAATTCTTTGGTTGTTCCATCTTCAATGGAATTATTTATTTTAAACTCTCCTCCTTCTAATTTGGCATAAACAGCGTCATAATCCCCTTGGGTAAAGGTTTCAAATTTGGAGGATTCCATGGATAATCCCAATCCGTTGTTTTCCACAGTAAGAACGGTAGTCGCTCCCCCTTTAAAAGATCCGTCATAGTAAGACTTTACTCCGTCATATACAGAGTTAGAAAGGAGTTTCACTGCTGAGGTAATGACAGTCTCTGACTCTGAGCTCTGATCTACGTCCACGCCAATTACTTTTGCTCCTGCCTCCTCTGCCGCTGCCATTACAGAATTGCCCACTGCTCCTCCGCATCCAAAAATAACTTCTGTCCCATTTTTATACCAGGAAGCTGCCATAGCCTTTGCCTCAGGCGTTGCGTCAAAGTTTCCTGTATAATGATAAGTCACTGTAACAGGCACATTCATTTCCTTTGCAGCCGCTTCGGCTCCCTGAATATACCCATATCCATAACGAATCACTGCTGGAACAGCCATTCCTCCCATAAAGCCTAAATTCGTGTAGCCTTCCTTCACTGCTGCATATCCGGCCAAAAAGCCTGCCTGATCTTCCTGGAATAAAATAGGAAGTACGTTGGTATTTGTCTTTCTATCTGAGTTGTCCCCATTGTGAGGCTCCCCGTCAATGAGAATAAAAGTCACATCTGGATACTCATCCTGAACAATGTAAATAGGCTCCTCAAATAAAAATCCTGGACATACGACGAGCTTTGCTCCTCCTTCTATAGCTAATCCTATAGTTTCTACATAAGAAGAGGTTGTCCCTTCCTGAGGTTGGTAATATTTATAGGAAATGGAATTCTCATCTCCATATTTCTTCAATCCTTCCCAAGATCCTTGGTTAAAGGACTTATCATCTATTGTCCCCAAGTCTGTCACTAAAGCCAGCTCTGCGCCCCCCTCATTGCCTGTTCCTGAATCAGCGGCCTGGGGTTCTTCCCCTGTGTCTGTCACTTCTGTATCTGTCGTTCCACTGGCTGGCGTTTCCTGACTTGTCCCTCCGCATCCCATAAGCATGGAAGAAACAACTGCTGCACATAAAATGGAGCTTAAAAATCTCTTCTTCATATTTTATCCTCCTATGAATGAACCTATCCTCAATATAGCTGCCTGTCTCTTTTACAGCTGTATTTGTTTTACACTTCTATACTAGCATAATTATTATCTGATTTCAATAGAGAGTTAAACCAAGAATCCGTCGATACTATTGGGACATGCCATGTTTCTCGTTCTTTTGTAGTACGAAAGTGGCTTGCTATAAAAGCTGTATAAAAGAAAGCTGAGATTGATGAAGAACTGCCAGCGCTCTTTACAATGAAAAATTTTTATCTCTATAAAATAGTCTGATTTTTTACACAATTGTTCAAATATTTTTTCTTTCATTTCCCCATGATTTTATTTGCCTTCTTTAACGTATTCAATCTACAAGTTACCATGATAATTCACCCCTTATTATAAGCTGTTAATGTTGATATAATTTCCATCTTATTCATTTTATCTAAGGATGGAATAGGTGCATCCAAAAGCATAATAAGTGCATTTTTCAATTAAGTCCTTGCTATACATCATCTCTGTATCTATCCTCCTAACACAGTCCTTCTATCTTCTCTTAAAATTGTTTCAAATCCCTTTGGCAATACCTCTATAAACTTAAATTTCCGTCTGTGACAGAAAAAGAGATTTTTGCTTATTAGGAAAATTCCAAACCCTTAAGCAAATCAATACCTTTATCTCAATTTCAATTCCATAATATCAAAATCTACAAGTTTTCCATTAATCTTAAAGTATCCCTCAAATGTGCCTATTTTTTTGAAACCAAAATCTTCATATAGTTTAATGGCTCTTATGTTATCATTGCGAACTTCGAGTGAAATAATATCTGCTTGTGCATTATTCTTTGCAAAATCAACTATTTTTTCTATTAGAGCATGACCAATTCCTTTTCCCCATACGGATTTTCTAAGACATAATCCTAATTCGCCACGATGTGCCATTCTCCTTTTTGAAAAAGTAGAATAACTTGCAGTGCCTAGGATCTTTTGTCCCATTCTGACAACATAGAAAATGTCTTTATGGGATTTCAAAACAGACAAAAGATAACACCTTTCCTGCTCAATTGAGATGGGAAGTCCTTCTTCTCCATAGCTAAGATTATCTGTTTCTGCACCACATACTTTTGTTAAAGCCAGTATTTCTTCTGCATCATCTACAGTTGCTATTTCAATAATATAATCCATATTTTCATCTCTCCCTATCCATGTTGTGCCAAATATTATAGCACTCAAATAAGGATTTTTCTATATACAATTCTTACTTACACAGAATAACAGAGCCAGCTACGCTTGTTAACGTTTAAAATAAACGGGCTTTGCCCGCCGTTGACAAATGTAGCTGCCCCTGCTTATATGGCCGCCAAGAGAGTAAAAGCAACGAGCGTTTACTCCCTCGCATAGTATGGTTTTCCTTATATCTGTCTGTATCGTATTATATTGCTACAAAAAATTTGGGCTCCAAAGGGTCAAAAATCATTTCTATTTATTAACGTCCTAATAAGCAAAAAGCCTATATTTTCCATAGTTTTCACAGTCCAAGACTTTTTGACAGATGAAAAACGAATGATATTTTTTAACCTTTTCATCTTTTACATGATGGATAATCATGTACCCTCCCAAAAAAGCATACTATTTTTTAATATGCCTTCTTTTTTCTTTTTTAATTTCTAACTGCTTTCTTCTGAAATCCAAATATAAATAATCCAATAAAGAAATATATACAGCCAAATAAAAGGAGTACAAAAATTGATTTTGAAACAGTATTTGTAATAATTTTATTTGCAACTAAATTAGATACACCAACAATAATCC
>CANOLZ010000043.1 GCA_947567075.1 uncultured bacterium | reverse complement strand
TTATAAATATAGGTCCTGTAACACTTTAACTAACTATACTATGCACCCTTTAAAGTGTATTTACAATAGTTTTTTTACTTCTTTCATAATTTTATACATGCAGCTCTAAAAATCCAAAGGGATTCCCCTTTTCACCTTGAAGAAACTGGAGCATTAAAAGAGCGCATTTCATCGCTACTCTTTCCTCATGAAGTATTCTTTTCACTTCCTTTTTGTCTGCCAATATAACCTGAATATCTTCGGTTTCTTCCATAAATTCCTTACTAGGGGTGCCTTTTGCAAAACCAAAAATAAGGGAGACCGACTCATCGCTCATTCCTACAGTTGTATAAAAAGCTCTCCTTATGTCTTGGTTTCCCCCTTCATAGACAGTCAATTCCAATCCTGTCTCCTCCCTCATCTCCCGAATGCCTGCTTCTTTGTCTGTTTCCCCAGGATCAACAAGGCCGGCGGGAAGCTCATAAATATAATTGTTAATAGGATAGCGAAACTGTTTTACAAGGACAAGTCGATCCATCTCTTCCCCATAAATGCTATAAATAGCCACTCCATCTGGCTCCTGGGAAAAGGTCTTTGCCTTTATCTCCTCCTCCTTCTTTCTTGTGGCAAAATAATAAGGAAAGAGCTCCCCGTCCTTTCCCACTGCTTTTGCCTCGTATAAATTAAGATAAGGCTTATTTGTAATCTTTCTTATTTCTTGGATTCTCTTCATATATATAACCATCCCTTTCTTTTTACAATTCTCTGTTCTTATGTAGGAAGCTTCTTCATTTCCTTCACATATTTTTTCTCAAAACATATATTATATAGAAAATATTCCGTGAAAATTCATTTTCACCTTGCCATAAGAACGGAGGTTTTTATGCCTATGAAACATGTGACCGCAGCACAGACAGATACTCCTGACAAGGGCAAACTTACAGTTCATGTCACTTCCACCCTTGGATATATTCCTGTACAAAACGCCACTGTTTCCATATCTTACACTGACACTGGCACGACTATGGAACAACTGCAAACAGACTCTTCTGGACAGACAGAAACAATCGAACTGCCTGCTCCCCCTTTAGAATATAGTCAAATCCCTTCGGAACCTCGCCCCTATTCTGACTATAATATTGTAATAAGTGCTCCTGGTTATGAAACCTTAACCATTTCTGGTTCTGAGATTCTGCCAGACGTTACCTCTATTCAAAACGTATCTCTATCTCCTTTGGAGGAACCAACTCCTAACGAAGAGATTACGATTCCAGATCATACTTTATATGGAGATTATCCTCCAAAAATTGTAGAGCCAGAAGTAAAAACAGTAGAAGAAACCGGAGAGATTATTTTAAGCAGAGTTGTCATACCAGAATATGTCATTGTCCACGACGGAATTCCCAGTAATGCCTCTGCCCCTAATTATTATGTTCGGTATAAAGACTATATTAAAAACGTCGTTTCTTCTGAGATCTATGCCACCTGGCCAGAATCCACCATTATTGCCAACACTCTGGCTATTCAATCCTTTACTTTGAACAGAGTGTATACAGAATGGTACAGGAGTAAAGGTTATGATTTCACGATTACAACTTCTACTGCCTATGACCAAAAATTTATATATGGGCGGAATATTTATGAAAATATAGACCGGATTGTCGATGAAATTTTTGCAAATTATTTATCCAGGCCTAATATTACCCAGCCTATTTTCACCCAATACTGTGATGGGAACAGAGTGACCTGTCCCCAAGGATTAAGCCAGTGGGGAAGTAAATATTTGGGAGATGAAGGCTACTCTGCCATTCAAATTATCCGGTATTATTATGGGAGCAACATGTATATCAACACTTCCGAAGAAATTGCAGGCGTTCCTGCTTCCTGGCCTCGATATGACCTAACTATTGGTTCTAGCGGCAGCAAGGTAGAACAGGTGCAAGAGCAGCTCTTACGTATTTCCAAAAACTATCCAGCCATTCCATCTATTACTCCTGACGGAAAATATGGCCCAGCCACAGCTGCTGCCGTGAGGGCCTTTCAATCCATCTTCAATCTTCCTGTCACAGGCGTCATTGATTATTCTACTTGGTACAAAATTTCTAATATCTATACTGGAGTCACACGTATCGCTGAGCCGGGCACTTAATATAAGTGCCCCTAAAGTAACTGTTCAAAAGCTTTATTCCACTTCCACAACCCAGCCCTCTGGTCCCTTTATTTTTCCTAGCTGAATTCCTGTAACTGTGTCATAAAGTTTCTGACTTAAGCTGCCGATCCCCCCGTCTCCCACTTGCAAAACCACATCTCCTTTTCTCAAATGGCCTACTGGTGAAATGACAGCAGCTGTCCCTGTACCCCAAACTTCTTCCAATGTGCCTTCCTTTGCAGCACAAAATAATTCTTCTGCTGAAACCTTTCTCTCCTCTACTGGATAGCCCCAGGCTTTGCACAGTTCAATGCAGCTTTTCCTTGTAACCCCTGGAAGAATACTTCCGTTTAAAGCAGGGGTAATGACTGTGCCCTTCATTTTAAAGAAAATATTCATTGCTCCAACTTCCTCAATATATTTCCTCTCTACCCCGTCTAGCCATAAAACTTGGGAGTAACCTTCCTCATGGGCTTTCACCTGAGCTTTTAAACTGGCTACATAGTTTGCTCCTGCCTTTGCCTCCCCAAGTCCTCCTCTTACTGCTCTTACATATTCATCTTCAATCCATATTTTTACTGGATTCAGTCCTTCTGGATAATAAGCTCCTACTGGAGATAAAATAATTAAAAATTTATACGTATGGGATGGCCTTACTCCAAGAAAGGGATCGGTCGCTATAATAAAAGGCCGGATATAAAGGGAAGTTCCTTCCCTGCTAGGCACCCATAGACGTTCCATTTTGACAATGGCTTTAATAGCCTGCATAAAATCTTCCTCTGGAATTTCAGGAATACAAATTCTCTCATTTGTATGATTGGCCCTTTTAATATTTTCATCAGGCCTAAACAGTAATATTCTTCCATCTTTCCCTTTATAAGCTTTCAATCCTTCAAACATTTCCTGTCCATAGTGGAATACCATAGCAGAAGGTTCTAAGGAAAGGGGAGCATAAGGAACAATTCTTGCATCGATCCATCCCTTTCCTTCCTCATAATCCATTACAAACATATGATCTGTAAATATAGTCCCAAATACTAAAGGATCCTCCTCCCCTGGAATCGGTTTTGGAGTCTCTGTCTTCTCTACCCGAATGTTTAACAATGTCATCACCTTTCTTTTCTCTCATATTTGACAAAGGAAAATTCTAAATCAAAATATGTTTGTTCTTCGCTCCTAGCCTTTACTTCCCAATCTTCTGAGGCATCCAAATTTTCAAAATAACAATCTGCCTCATATATATGATTGATTTTTGTCACATGGGCAGTTTTACAATAAGGTAACAACTGTCTGTACACACTTCCTCCTCCAATAACAAAAATATCTTCCCTAGGATAGCTTTTTATCTCTTTTAAAAGTTCTTCTATGGAATGGACGGCTTTAGCGCCTTTTACCCCATAGTTTTTATCTTTGGATAATACAATGTTTGTCCTATTTTTCAACGGCTGCCCTCCTGGGAAGGTTTCCAAAGTCTTCCTCCCAAACACCACAATCTTTCCTGTTGTGACTTCTCGAAAAAACTTGTGATCACTAGGTATTCTCACAAGGAGTTTATTATGAAGGCCAATTGCCCAATTTTTGTCAACTGCAACTATAAGATTCATTGTTCTTTCCCATTTCTTTCTTTTTACTTCATATGGCCCTCATATAGCTATGGGGATAGTCCCAATGGAAGGTCCTGCCTTATAATTTTCCACTTTTATATCCTCTGTTGTAAAGGCATAAAAATCTTCAACGTGAGGATTAAGGGAAAATTTCGGTGCCTCGTAGACAGGACGTTTCAAAAGCTCCTCTATAATTGGTATATGTCTGTCATAAATATGGGCGTCCGCTATGACATGAACCAGCTCTCCTGCCTTCATCTTGCTCACCTGGGCCAGCATATGCATTAAGACTGCATATTGGACTACATTCCAGTTATTTGCTGTTAAAACATCCTGGGAGCGTTGATTTAAAACAGCATTTAGGATAAGCTCCCCCTCCTTTTCCACAGTGACATTAAAAGTCATACTGTAGGCACAAGGATATAACCTCATAGCATGTAAGTCCTGATGTACATAAAGATTGGTTAAAATTCTCCTGCTAAATGGATGATGTTTTAAATCAAAAAGCACCCGTTCTACTTGATCCATCCATCCCTCCTCATATTCATGTTTCACAGAAAGCTGATAGCCGTAGGCCTTACCAATGGATCCATTTTCATCAGCCCACTCATCCCATATATGGCTATTTAATTCATGAATAGTATTGGACTTTTTCTGCCAAATCCAAAGTATCTCATCCACTGCGGTTTTTAAGGCTGTTCTTCGCAAAGTTAAAAGGGGAAACTCCTTCCTTAAATCGTACCGGTTTACTACCCCAAACTTTTTTATTGCATAAGCAGGGGTTCCATCAGGCCATTTAGGACGGACCTTCTCTCCCTTTGTGCTTACTCCATGTTCCAAAATATCTCTGCACATATGGATAAACAGATTGTCAGCAATGCTCATCTTGAAAACCATGCCTTTCTCTTAGAAATTTCCAGAAACCTTAATCATCCCACTTATCACATAAAGAATGAATCTGATCTGCAAATTTTGCCAAATCCTTGTTCGCTCCCCCCTCTTTATGCTGAATAACAACAAGAAGTCTCTGTCCTGCTGCCTTCAATCTCTCGTAAACGCTTGCTGCCCCTTTCTTTTGCTTTTTCTCGACAGGAATGCCAACAGGATTTTCTATGAATTTCCCATCCCATAAATCAAAACAAGCCCCGCTAAAAGGAGCAGCGGCAGACAAACCATATTCCTGTGTAAGACATTGAGCAAAAGAATCGCACACTCCATCTTCTCCATGGACGACAAAAACCTGCTCCGGCTTTTTCTCAAAGCTTTGAATCCACTGGAGCAAGCCAGCCTTATCTGCATGGCCGCTCATTCCTGTCAGTTGGCCGATTTTTGCCCGAACCTCAATTTCTTCTCCAAAGAGCTTCACAGTTTTAACCTTATCTACAATCCGCCTTCCTAAAGTATTTACCGCCTGGTAACCGACAAATAATATAATGCATTCTTTTCTCCACAAGTTATGCTTTAAATGATGACGGATTCTCCCTGCCTCGCACATTCCTGATGCAGATAAGATGACCTTTGGCACCTCATCAAAGTTAATAGCCTTTGACTCATCACTTGTAATCGATAGCTTCAAACCAGGAAAGCTAATAGGATTAATGCCCTGACTTACAAGCTCCATGGCCTCCTCATCAAAACAGCTGTACTCATACTTATAAAATATTTCTGTAGCTTCCACTGCTAAAGGACTGTCAACATATACTGGAAAATTTTCGTGGCCTTTCACTAGCCCTGCCATTTTTATCTTTCTAAGAAAATAAAGCATCTCCTGGGTTCTCCCAACGGCAAAGGAGGGAATAACTACGTTGCCTCCTTTGTCAAAGGCTTCCTGAAGTATTTTCGTCAGCTCAGACACATAGTCTGGCTTTTCCAAAGAGTGAAAACGCTCTCCATAGGTCGATTCCATTACGACATAATCTGCCTCTTTCACAATGCTGGGATCTTTAATAAGAGGCTGACCCTTATTGCCTATATCCCCAGAAAATACAATTTTCTTCTCTCTCTCTTCTTCTCTTAACCACACTTCAATGCAGGCTGAGCCTAACAGATGTCCAATATCTGTAAAGCGCACTTCTATTCCAGGGCATAACTCTATCTTTTTATCATAGGGCTGAGGTACCAGCCTTTGGATAACCCCATCTGCGTCTTCCATTGTATAAAGGGGCGTATAAGGCTCTATTCCTGAAGAACGCTTTGCCTTGCGATTTCTCCACTCAGCCTCTGCCATCTGAATATGAGCGCTGTCTCTGAGCATAATTCCACACAAATCCACCGTAGGCTCTGTTGCAATTACCTGCCCTCGAAAACCCTTAGCATATAATAAAGGCAGCAGACCAGAATGGTCAATATGGGCATGGGTTAAAAGTACATAATCGATCATAGATTCCTCAACAGGAATATCCTTGTTCTCATATATGTCCATTCCCTGCTCCATACCGCAGTCAATGAGTATATGTTTATTACAAGCTTCCAAATAGTGACAGCTCCCTGTCACTTCATGGGCAGCTCCTATAAATGTTAATTTCATAAGCATTCTTCCTTTCCATAAGGTTTTAGGCAAATTCCTTTCGTCTATTTCCCACTTTTAGGAAATACGGCACCTCTTTCTTATTTTCTATTGACAATAAAAACTTTACCTTAAATGTACCATATATTTTTTAGGCGAAAAGAAAGGCAAAAATAAATGTTTAAAAAGAACAGCGCATACATAAGACAGACTGAAAGAAAGGGGAACAATGATAAAGAAAAAAGAAAGAAATTGCCCTGTATCTGTCCATTTGTCCTGCATTTTCCAGTAAATGACCGTATCAACAACGCTGGAAAATAAATAAATATAAAAAGAAACTTGGCTCACTGAAGCTAATAAGCTTCTAACCCATTTCCTTTTAAAAGACTGACTATAAAAAAGGAGAAACAGGCAGACAGCACATATACATACAGGAAGACTCCCATAACCATTGTCTATACTTCCTAAAAACTCCCAATTAAAAACACCTTCCGCCTTTGTCAAATATGTGCCTCCTGTCACAAGGAAAAGTACAATGCTCATTATCCCCCCACACTTCCATCTAGCTGGATTTGGACTATACTCTCTTATATAAGCCCCTATATAATAATAGGTGAGTGGGTAAAGTCTCTCCCAATAAGAAGGAAAAAACCATGGAATAAGGGAGGGAACTGAAGTTATACATAGCAAAGATAAGATCAATAACTGCTTTTGCTTTTTTTCTAAGTTTTTCCAAAGAATATTGAAAAATGGAATTAAAAGCATCATACACAAATACATTCCCCCATACCAGGCTATACGGTATGTAAATAACTCATCTGCGCCACTCTTCCATGTATAAATGCCTCCATAAATATAATTAGATACAAAAATGTTCAAAACGCCAATCAGTCCATACCCACTCATTATAGGGACTAACTCCATGTAATGATCTTTGGAAGGTTTTTTATTTATTTTTAAATAACCGGTTAAGATCATAAAAATGGGAACACATGTCATGAAAAACCATCGGCATACTGTAAAAAGAGCCATTCCTCTTTCTTTTAAATCCGTCCTGTAATACCCACAGTTTAATATATAATGGGCTCCTATGACAGAAAAAACAGCTAAAAACCGTACAAAATCCAGTCCTGACGCCCTCTCTATTTTTTTCTTTTCCATTGGTTCAACCTGCCTGTCAACCTTCTATTTATTACAATGAAGACAAATATTTTGCGGCTTTCTGTTATAGTATATCATAGTATTTAAAAAATTGCACGAAAGACTTGTTTCTATGGATTATTATCTGTAAATAATAATATTATTTCAGAATATAGTTATCAATTCTACGTTTACATTTTCTATTTCCAGTGGTAAAATTTCAGTAATAATCAAAACCAAGGAGGTTTGAAAGTGAGTAAAATAGCAATCGTTACAGATAGCAACAGTGGTATCTCCCAGGAGCAGGGCAATAAGCTGGGCATTTATGTTCTTCCCATGCCCTTTCAAATAGGTGATAAAACTTTTTTTGAAGATATTGATTTAACCCAGGAAGAATTTTACGAGAAATTAAAAGAAGGTTCTGATATTTCCACATCCCAGCCTTCTCCTGAAGATGTGATGAATCTTTGGGATCGTCTCTTAAAAGAATATGATGAAGTTGTGCACATGCCCATGTCCAGCAGCCTTAGCAGCTCCTGCGAAACAGCCCATATGCTTTCCATGGAATATAATGGAAAGGTTCATGTGGTAAATAACCAAAGAATCTCTGTAACCCAGCGGCAAGCTGCCTTAGATGCCAAAACAATGGCAGAAAAGGGAAAGAGCGCTGAAGAAATTAAGCATTATTTAGAAAAGGTGAAATTGGACGCATCCATTTATATTACATTGGACACTCTTTATTATTTAAAAAAAGGCGGAAGAATTACCCCTGCTGCCGCTGCCCTTGGAACTTTTTTAAAAATCAAACCCGTTTTACAAATTCAAGGAGAAAAATTAGACTCTTTTGCCAAGGCCCGTACAATCAAACAAGCAAAATCCATTATGTTCCAAGCAGTAAAAAAAGATATTGAAGATCGTTTTCAGTCTATTGATAATGTATGGCTGCAAATTGCCTATACCTATAATCTAGAAGCTGCCAATCAGATGAAGGAAGAACTTTCTCTCGAGTTTCCAAACTGTCCTATCCACGTAGATCCATTGTCTTTAAGCGTTGCCTGCCATATTGGGCCAGGGGCCTTAGCTATTGCCTGTACAAAAAAACTAGATGAATCCATCTTCTAAAAGGAAGATCCCTTTGAAAATCTTTTCCTTTGTGCCTGAATGTTCTTCTATTATTCAGGCACGTTTTAAATCCTTCTGTCAAAAGCTCCTTTTTAAGAAATTTTTTCCATGTGAATATCAGGATAGATCTCATTCATATAATTTTGTGGATACTTTTCATCCAGCCATCTCTCCAGAAATGAATCTGCCATCTCCCCCTTTATTCTCTCCCCATAACGCAAAAGAGCGACTATAGAAATCCAGCTGTTAATGACCATAAGAGTTAAAACAATCCATGTCATTGCTTTTCCCTTTGTTGTTTTCCATTTTTTAATGATTCTTTCTAACAATGGATACATCCATTTTGTCCATGTAAAGGCAGCCCCTCCCCAGAAAAGACAAATAACAAGGCTGATCCTTCCATGAACATGCAAAGGAAATTGGCTATAATCCCAAAAGGTTACCCCATAGACTAGTTCAGTCAGCAAGCTGCATGCATATTCATATATTCCTCCCCCTATGAATCCATACAGAAAGATCCAAAGTCCACTTTTCCTTTTCCATTTCCTCCTGCAAAACAAATAGGTTAAAAGAACGGCTCCCACTCCCCAAACAGCGCTAAAATGTCCAAATAGAAAACTGCTCCTGCACATAATTTTACCAGTAAGAACATAACAAAATATTGTCTCCAAAATATCCCCCAAAAAAGCTGCTATCATAAAAATCCAGAAAAAAAGAAAAAAATCCATTTTTCCCAACCTCTCCTTATATTTCTACCTTTCATTCCTTTCTTTTATTATTGTCTTTCCTATTTTTAAAAACATACCTTCCATTTATTTGTCCTTTTCTCTAACATAAATTTTGTAGAAAATCTATTGCATTTAAAAATAAGTATATGATATGATAAGACAAAATACTATAAAAATGGAGGATAAGTTATGGAACCAAACAATTCTGGCTCTGGCTTAGCCATAGCGTCTTTGGTATGTGGCATTATTTCTATTATTGCCTGTTGCTGCTGGTTTCTCGGTCTAACATTAGGCATTCTGGCTATTACCTTTTCCGTTATTTACAAAAAGCAAAAAGGGCTTTCCGGCATGGCCACTGCTGGGCTTATTTGTGGAATTCTTGGCGTTATTTTGTCCGCCGCTGTCTGTATCTTTTCTAGAAGCTTTAATTATTTAGATGGGCCCTCATACAATTATCTTCTAGATGTGTTAGACTCTCTATAAGAATGAAGAAAGGAAAGGGCTTTCATGGAAGAATTGACATACCTTGATAGAGAAAGAATACAAGTGAATACTATTTTTTATTTTTTAGGAAAAATTCTTTTTTTTCTGTTCCTTACTTTTCTTATTTTTCAGTGGGTTTTTGGAATAGAGAGCCTTCACAGAATTGTTCCCCCTTGTTATTTTCATTCTATTTCTGGTATGTACTGCCCGGGATGTGGAGGTACCCGGGCAGTTGTCTCCTTATTCCAATTTCGTCTCTTTGACAGCCTTAAATATCATGCATTCGTTTTATATAGCTTGGTTCTTTACGTTATTTTCATGTCTAACTTCTTTTACCACAAACATATTACAAAACATATTGAGCGAGTCTTTCCCCTTGTACGCTACATTTATATATCCATTGGAATTATTATTCTACAGTGGATTTTAAAAAATATATTTCTTTTTATTTTCCACTATGATTGGATGAAGTAGCATGGAGAAATCCCATTGTTTTTTCTGTCAATACATTTGTATTTCCATATACGGACAACATAATTCCCATGAATAGATAATGTATAACCTGACCCCTTCCTGATGAGAGAAAGGGCATGTATATTCTGGACATAGGAAATCCGCCAAAATTCATTAGAATATAAGAAATTGTTTCCATGAAAAATACTCCTGTACATCCTAGTCCCACAAGAGTTCCCAGGCGGTTTTTCTGTCTCATGGACAAATTAAGCATTTTTCCTATAAGATATAATAAAAAACTAACGAGTAATACACCTGCTGCCATTCCAAAATGATATACTAGAAAAAATACAATATAATTGCTGTGCATTGAGGACAATTCCACCAATTCATTGTATCCTATTCCTTCTCCAAACCATTTAAATCCTGATGACATATTTCTAAGATGATAGGTCAAATATCCTGCTCCCTGGGCATACTTTTCTGGATTCCAGAAAGCTTCTATTCTTTCTTTTTGAAAGCTGTTTGCTCCTCTGCTTGCGTAGGCAAAAACAGTAGCAAAAACGCCCACTACAAGGGGACTGCATACGATTCCCATTCCTAAGATTTTCTTCACCCCAAACCAGCCTTTCCACACACTTACTCCCAACATACATAAAAAAACAGGGAATAAAATAAAAAAACCTGAGAGATTTACAGTGTATATTGCCATAAAAAAGGGAACTAGAAGAAAAAGAAGGGACAGAAACAGTCCTTTGTATTTCTTACCTCTAAAATAATAGAGAATTCCTCCATATGCAGGGGCAAATAATAATAAAATCTGTTGGGTTTGATACCCAAAGGAGCCATTTACCATTCCCCCTCCCCTTAATAATAAAAAGAGAACGCCTCCTGCTCCTATGCCAAACCAGAATAAAAATGGATGTGAAGCAAGAATGGAATAATCTATGAAATACATTCCTATCATAATCATCATTCCTATACCCATGAACAATATATACGACTTTAAGGGTCCCTTGGACAAGAACTGGAGAAGAACTCCTGCAATGCTTAAAATCATAACAATGGCTAAGAGACTTTTTTCCATTTTCGGTCTGTGTATTCTGTCTAGCATGATGCCTACCTCCACTGGATCTCCCATCTGTCGTACCGCCTCTTTACAGGCCATCTTCTCCTCCATCCCATCTCTCATGAGCGCTTCCCTTTGATCCTCCAAATGGGATTTCATCTCCTCCTCAATACAAGGAACTGCCCTCTTACAACGTATCTGTTCCTCAACAACTTTTATATATTGTTCAAACTCTCCCAATGCTTACACCCCCAATCACCTTTCTCACTGCTCCTACATACTCTTCCCACTCTTTTTGTTTTCCTTTTAAATACTTTTTCCCCTCCTTTGTCATAGTGTAGTATTTTCTTATCTTTCCATTTACCTCCTTTTCATAGGCATTAAGCAATCCTTTTATTTCCATAGAGTGGAGTAAAGGATATAAAGTTCCTGCCTTCAAATGAAAGACCTGGTTGGATCTTTTTTCAAGTGTTTCAATCATTTCATAGCCATACATGTCCTTTTCTGAAAGAAGCTTTAGAAGAAGCATGGATGTGCTGCCTGAAATCAAACTTTTTTCTACTGGCATTTAGAATCTCCCTTCCTTTCTTTTTCTCCATCTTCCTATATGTATTTTTCCTCTCATTTAAAATATATAGGGAAATGAAGATGATTACATTATATATAGATTACCTTTATATATTGATTATACATATATAGATAATCTATGTCAATAGAAACCCTCTATATTTACTCAAATATGAAAAATTAAAATATAGTGCACATTATAAAAAGAGACAGAGACAATAGCTCCAAAGGAAAAAAAGAAATTAAAGAAGTAATCCAACACTGTGCATGAAATGCTTGAACCAATAAAGAGCATCATAGACGCAAAGCCAGAATCAGAAGAAAACAGCCAAAAGGCCGTTACCCAGAAAGCAATTAAACTATAAAATTTAGGAATCTGAGACTAGAAATAAGAAATATTACGATTTTTAGATATAGTAAAAGAGACAGCTATAATACTTAGAGAGGGTAAGTTTTTGAAAGTATATATAATGTTCGTTGGGTTTTTATCGTTGTGAATAGATGATAAGTTTCATAAAATTTTGTTATGAACTATAGGGATTTGATATAAAATGGTTGATTCATGAAAATTTTGAATGTTACACTGATTCTATTTTAGTTTTATAAGAAATTTCTATTGAATTTCTTATACAATGAAAAAAATTACTGTAAGAACTATCTTCTTACAGTAATTCTATTCAAATAAAATCAATCATAATCAACATCATACGCTATAATAGCTCCTGAATTAGCATCAATTTTATAATCGTATTCTATCCAACCCTTTCTTAATTCTATTTCATAACATGGTCTTCCGTACTCCCAGTCATACTCCCATTTAACAATCGTTGCACCAGCAGGAGCCTGCTGTCTTGCAATTTGTTTTGCCTTCTCTAATCCAATTCCCGTAGAAGTTCCACTGTTTGCAGGGGGAGTAGGAGTTACAGCTGCCGGCTGAGACCAATAAGGATCTACTGTCGTTTGATTTGTTGACTGTTGGTTTTGATTTGTCTGTTGCTGGGTCTGATCCACTGGCTGCTGAGTTTGGATTCCTGTAGAAGAACTAGGGGAGGTAAAAGCGTCTACTCCTGTCTGGTTTGTCTGCTGTTGGGTTTGGTTTGTCTGTTGCTGATTCTGATTTGTCTGGGTGTTCGTAGTAGATGATGAAGCAGCATTAGACTGAGACTTATTTAAGAAAACAATGTCTCTTTTTAGTATGTTTCCTGACTCTGGGTGGATTGTATACTTTCCATAACTCTTATCCGAAGTATAGGTCACTTGGTATTCCTTTAATAAATCATTAGAATCCAAGTATATTGTATGAACTCTGGCTCCTGCTATCTCTCTTAAAATAACCTGCTTTGCCTGTTCCTCTGTTAAGGTTACGTTTCTTCCACCATTGGCATTGGATAAGTTACTCTCAAACTCAAGAACCCTCTGACTTGTTCTGCTCACAGTAACTCTATATTCTTCCTGACGGCTTTCGCTGTAATAATCTAATTGATATTCCCTCTTATTTATATCTGTCTCTACTAAGATTTTATCGGAAGGCAGATAAGTTTCTGCAAGTCTCTCAGCTTGAATATTGGTAACTTCTTCTGCAAATACGGGAACAGTAAATAAGGCCGCTGCCACTACTGTCCCACTTATAAACTTCCCTATATTTTTGTTTAATTTCATACTTACCCTCCTGATCCTAATCCAATTCGGTTTTTTCCTTATTGTTAATATATTTATTCTAGATGAAAAAAATTAAAACAAGATTAAAATGTTTCATCTCCCCTTTTTGAGTATTTTTTATGAAATTTTATTTAATTATATTACAATCCAAAATAAAAATCAATTCTCCCTTTGGAATTTTTCCTTGCATTCTTTAAAAAAAAAGCTTTTAATAAAATAGGAGTAAATTTGTTGAAGGAGGAAAATCTATGAGTAAAACAATCATTCCAGAAAACTACCAGTCTCAGTTAAACCTTTACGATACCCAGATTGGCATTAAAACAGTGAAAGACTTTTTTCAAAATCTGTTGGCAAATCATCTCCATCTTTTAAGGGTTACAGCACCTTTATTTGTGGATCCAAAGTCTGGACTTAACGATAATTTAAATGGCATAGAACGTCCTGTTGCCTTTGGAATAAAAGAAGGGGACAACAAAGAAGCGGAAATTGTCCACTCCCTTGCTAAATGGAAAAGATATGCGTTGCAAAAATATGGATTTCAATGTGGAGAAGGACTTTATACAGACATGAACGCCATACGCAGAGATGAAGACACAGACAATATTCACTCTATTTTCGTTGATCAATGGGACTGGGAAAAGGTTATTTCTCCTGAGGAGAGAAATTTAGATACTTTGAAGGAAACTGTGAAAAAAATTTATAAAATTTTAAGAAAAACGGAAAAGTATATGGCCATCCAATACGACTATATTGACGAAATACTTCCCAAAGATATTTCTTTTATTACAACCCAGGAGTTAGAAGATCGTTTTCCAGAAAAAACGCCAAAAGAAAGAGAGTATCTTATCTCCAAAGAAAAAGGAGCTGTATGCATTATGCAAATTGGGGACTTATTAAAATCCGGACAGAAACATGATGGCCGGGCTCCTGATTATGATGACTGGTCTCTCAATGCAGACATTGTCGTTTATTACCCCGTCTTAGATATTGCCCTTGAGTTATCTTCCATGGGTATTCGAGTTGACAAGGACGCTTTGTTAAGCCAGCTGAAAAAGAGCGGCTGTGAAGAGAGGGCCCAACTACCCTTCCAAAAAGCAATTATAGAAGAGCAGCTCCCCTATACTATTGGAGGAGGTATTGGACAGTCTAGACTCTGTATGTTCTTTCTTCGCAAAGCTCATATTGGGGAAGTTCAATGTTCCCTTTGGCCAGATTCGACTGCCTCCCATTTAGCTTCCCATGGCATTTCCTTATTGTAGCAGAGAACGCTTTGAAAAAGAGTGACTGCTGCTTATACGCTACCTCTATAAAAAAGCGTCATAAAACAAAGGAAAAAAGAATTATTATAGCACAATAAATACAATTTTTGTGCTTGACAAAATCTTTCTTCCTTTGTTTCTTCTTTTTTCGTCATAATGAAAACTTATTGTCTGTCTTGGGTCCTCTCTTACCTTTCTCATCTTACCTGTTTCTTACACTGCAAAACATGATTTCATGTCCATTGCTTAATTCTGAATTAGTGTTGAAAGAAAACAGCCTTTTGGCGGGCAGCGGCGTAAAAAAATGTCTGTATGGAATTTTATTTGACAGAGATGTCCTTGTAGGGCAGGTCAGAAAGTGACCTGTTTCACCGTTGATATTGGTTTTGGTCTTAGAATAAAAAACAAAAAAGGAATGAGGGGATATCCAAGAAACAAAATGGAGAACAGAGTCAATAGAAAAGCGGAGTCACGCCGAAAAATATCCTATCTATTTCCATAACTTAATCAAAAATCAGCAATGCCGGAAGTGGAAAAGCCGTTGCCCCATGGTCTGATATGCCATGGAGCAGCCCCTTTGTAATAGCTGGGTGTGTAAGAAAATTGCAAATAAGCTTTATTTCTTCCCTTGAATTATTATTTTTTCTCCTACGGATACTTCCCCTATGGATGGACTTGAATTTGAAAACGAAACATTCAAAAGTGTATCATAACCTTTCCATTCAATATCTCTCCACGATGCGCCATCATAAGCTGCTTCACGAAGCCTTTCCATATATTCATCTTCTCCTGTGCCTGATTGTGAAATTGTCTGACAGCTATCACCATCAAGTATCCTTGAAGGTCATTTTCCAAAAGATTTTTTAATTCTTCCGGTGTAAGATTCTCTCCTTTGGATAGCTTCATTTGTGCTTTCAAAGCTTTCGCCTGTTCTCTGAAATACAACTCCCATGTGGCGCTTTGCTGTTTGGCCACTTTCATATCATGCTCCATGTTTCTTTTTATAAAAACCTGCATTCTCTGCGCTTCGGCTGCCTTGTCTGTTTCTGTCAGCTTTTTCTTAGTTTCTCCTGACAACTCTATTTTATGTCCATTTACTGTTATATATCCTCTGGAAACAGCCCTGGATACCATTGCTGAATCTGTAAAGTGAACAATAAAAGAATTCCCATCTTTTCCCCTTGTAATCTCCAGCCTATCCTTTCCTGATGCAGCAGATATTTCTTCTTGCTCTTCACAGCTTTCAAGATAATGTTTGCCCTCCATAGAAATTTGGAGTGTATCCCTTTTTGACCGGTGGATAGAAGCATCCATTTGAGTTGCCTTTTTTCTTTGTCATTCCTGGCATTTGAAAATATGTTTATATATTGTAAGTAATTTGCATAGTGAATTTTCATAATCTCTCTGCTCCATGTCATCAAAATAACTTAATTTTTCAATGTATCATCCCAATATATCGTTATAGATAGTCTACTGTATGATTTCGCGCCAATCTTTGTTTTTTTACCATATGCAAAAGCTCCTCCTAGGCATGTTGCATTGAAAGATAATGTATATGTTCCATTGCCTTAAAAGCTTAAAAATGACTAGTCATGAGAGTTTTTTTGGCTTCGCCACCCCATGGAATATCCTCTGTTCTTCGGTTTGAACTGCTAATTAATTGTTAAAACGTCTCCTGTATAAGATAGAGAGCCTGTATTAACTGTCATTTTCGTGATAACTGCATTATTGGGAAGCCCTGATACCCTGATACTTACCTTGCTTGAATCTTCACTGGAATTTACCGGACGAACAATGCTCATTCTTCCTGAGACGGAGTAAGTCTTACTGCCAAAAGCAGCAAGAACACTAACTGACGATATTAATTATGAACGAAATCATTAATGCTAGAGTAAACAATATGCTACAAAACTTTTTCAAATATTTCATAAAATGAATATCGCCTTCTTTTTTTATCCATTACATTAAAATACATCATGTATACCTACTTACTATATCGCAAAATTATTTTAAAAATTTATATTCTCAAAGAAATTATCTATATTTAAATACAGCTGCCTATGGAAATTCATTTCATGTGATTGCGTATTTTGGAAGTGTGTTTGGATGTCATTCCATTTGATTTTCTGCCACACCCTCGGCAACTTTCATCTCTTCCCATCCCTGCCTTTCTGTCCCCTTGCCGGATTTCCCCTAAAGAGACTACATCTTTCTCATTATATCGTCGGATTTATAAAATCACTCTTTTCTCTTAATTGCCTCCACTTTGCTGTCTGGGTTAGACTTCTCCTTTCACTTTTTTCAACTACTTTGCTTTAACTGCACACTGGTATTAATATATAAGTTTAGACAGAAAAAACTGAACAACCTATACTATCAATTAAAAGAACAAAGAAACTATTTAGTATAGAAAAAAATCAAAAATCCTATACTCCAGAATTTAAACATTCGATTATAGATCTGTATAAAATCTCAGAAACCTCGTATCCATAATTAGAACATGAATATGGTGTAAATCACAATACCATCAGTGGCTATGTAAAGTAACCTTCCCCAGTTAAAAGATCTGAAAATGGAACAGTTAGTTATACTTAAGGAAAATAAAGACCTCCAAAAAGGTAACCAGCGTCTTAAAATTGAATAAAAAAATATATCAAAATGCGATCTCACTATATGTAAAAGAACAATAAGCGAAATTATCACTTTTATCCATGACCTTTCAAACAACTACACAATATCCCAGCTTTTTAGTGCATTGAAATTCACAAGGAATACTAACTATACTTCTCTGCTTCATATACCTTCAAATAAGAGGCAAAAATACAAAGAATTCAGTTAAAAAGTGAAACTAGGTATATGAGGATTCAAAGCTCAAATGATGGGACTGTCAAAGTGTGCCACATACTCTATAATAATAGTACACCCTGCAGTGTCAAGGGAGTTCAGAAGCATATGGCAGGGCTTGCACTCTGTTATAGTAAAAAAGTGCAATTATCGTACCAGCTATGACAGTATCCCAGATGACAAAGAGAATATCCTAAAGCGTGATTTTGATGCGGAAACCATCGACAAAATGGTATACGCACAATTACCCACATCCATATACAAAAAGGAGGATGGACTTATCTGGCATTTGTAATGGTTCTGTGCAACCGTACTCATTGTATAAACAGCTCAACAAACTGTAGAGGTAGTAAAGAATGTCAGGGTTACAAAATGGAGCACCCCTGTATCGTGATCTTGGAAGCCAGTATACGAGCCAGGTATTAAAAAAATATTTATCTAGTAAAGGAATCCTACATTCCTTTAGCCTGATGACAATGCCTGTAGAGCAACCTTTGTGTACAGCGAGTAGTTGGTATAAACGTAAAAAATGCACAATGCTATTAGTTATATGACACCTTAACAAAAGGAGAAGGAAGACCTTAAAAGAGGGCGTAAAAAATTCTGTGTCTATGGGAAATTAGGTTCCTCTGATAAGAGTTCGATATGTAAAATCTTGTTGTCGATTTTGTGCCCTTTTTATTGTCGATTGCTCTTTCTATTTACAGTATAACCAGATGAAAACCATTTATACATTCTTTTTCTTTTTTTTGCATAAAAAATAAGACACTTATGGTCTGCCTTTTTCGTGGTCTCTGCCCACACCCGGCCTTCGGAATAAGACTGGAGATTTTTGGCAATACTATAAATGCTGAGTCAGTCTTTCCCCATATAACACAATCATTTGGTTTAGAACCTGATCCCAGCCACGGTAT
>CANOLZ010000042.1 GCA_947567075.1 uncultured bacterium | reverse complement strand
TGGTAAGCGGTGAAATCTCCACTGGATGATCCAAAATGAATGTAGGTTGCACCAATTTTTCTTCAACGAACTCTTCAAATAAAAAGTTTAATATATCTCCCTTTTTATGCCTCTTTTCATAATGAATTTCGTATCGATCCGCTAAAGCCTTTGCCTCTTCATCTGTGTTTATTAAATCAAAATCAATATTTCCATATTTTTTTACTGCCTCAACCATTGTAAGACGCTCAAATTTTTTCCCTAAATCAATTTCATCCTCTCCATATTGGATAATTGTTGTGCCAAGTACTTCCTGGGCAACATTACGGAATAACTTTTCACATAAGTCCATCATCCCATAATAGTCTGTGTAAGCTTGATACAGTTCCAGCAAAGTAAATTCTGGATTATGACGTATGCTTAATCCCTCATTTCGAAACACTCTGCCAATTTCGTATACTCTCTCCAACCCTCCAACAATTAGCCTCTTTAAGTACAATTCTAAAGAAATACGCAAGTGTACATCCTCATTGAGGGCATTATAATGAGTGTCAAATGGTTTTGCAGCTGCCCCTCCTGCATTGGGTACTAGCATAGGCGTTTCTACCTCCATAAAGCCCTCACTGTCTAAATACTCCCTAACTGCTTTTATTATTTTGGAACGCTTTATAAACGTTTCCTTTACTTCCTTGTTCATAATCAAATCCACATACCGCTGGCGGTAACGGATGTCTGTATTTGTCAGACCATGGAATTTTTCTGGAAGAATTTGAAGACTTTTGGATAATAAACTTACCTCAAGAGCATGAATAGAAATTTCCTGGGTTTTTGTCTTAAACACCTCTCCTTTTATTCCAATAATATCTCCAATGTCCAGCTTTTTAAAGTAGGCATAGTTTTCCTGACCAATGGAATCTCTCGCCACATATGACTGAATATTTCCTTCAAGATCTTGAATATTGCAGAAGGAAGCCTTGCCCATTATCCTTTTTGACATGACTCTGCCTGCTATAGATACAGACTTTCCTTCTAATTCTTCAAAATGATCCTTAATTTCCTGGCTGTGATGGGTGACATCATATTTTGTTATTATAAAAGGATTCTTTCCTTCACCTTGAAGTTCTTCCAGCTTTTCTCTGCGCACCTTTAACAGCTGGTTTATGTCTTGTTCTTTTTGTTGGTTCTGCTGACCTTCTTTTGCCACCTGTAACACTCCTTTAGTTTGATCTTTGAATTTCTAGTACCTTGTATTTAAGTATACCTGCCTGGGTTTCCACTTCCACAAGTTCTCCTGTTTTATGCCCTAGTAAAGCCTTTCCAACAGGAGATTCATTGGAGATTTTTCCCTTTAAACTATTTGCTTCTGTAGAACCCACTATTTTATATTCCAGTTCTTCATTATATTCCATGTCCTGAATACGTACTTTACATCCTATGCTAATTGTATCCAAATCCACTTCATCTTCTACAACAACTTCAGCATTTTTTAATATTTTTTCAATCTCTTCGATTCTGGCCTCTACGTCTCTTTGCTCATCTTTTGCCGCATCATATTCTGCATTTTCTGACAAATCTCCTTGTTCTCTGGCTTCCTTAATTTTTTGAGCTACTTCTTTTCTCTTTACTACTTTTAACTCTTGCAGCTCATCTTCCAGCTTTTTTAACCCCTGGTACGTTAATATGTTTTTCTTTTCTTCCATCGTTTACACCTTCCTCTATGTCTATTCCTTTAAAATCGCCTCTTTCTTAAGCGTACCCCAACGCTTGTTTCCATAGTATACATATTTTGGCGTTTTTTCTCATTTAGATTAACTTTCACATTATATCGTATTATTCCTGTTTATGTCAAGATTATGTAGCCTTACTCTTTCATCCTTTTTGTAATATCCAAGATTCTGTCTCATCTCTTCACTAGATATGCCCCATATAAGCGCCTGTATCCATTTTTTATCTGTTTCTTTCCCGTCCAATGTAAAGTGAACATGATTATAATAAATAATATCTTTTCGTTTTGCCTCAAAAACTTTTGTTTTTAACTGCTCCCGGGTAAAATCTATGTATATACCTCCTTTTTGAATTTCTCTTACATATCTTTTATCATACAGCCCAAAGTCTAGTATGAGGTTCCCATAGCTAAGTTTGCCTCCTATGGTAATGAGCAATCCTGTTTCCTTATAAATCGTATCTATCTGTTCCTCAAAAAAATCTCCTCTATTTGTCACAAGTCCCAGTTTATTTTTTTTGTCATAAATTTGCCAAAGTATTTCTTCTGATGGAAATTGCCTTGTCTTCTCATTTCCTGTCTCAATCAAAATAATACTTGTATCTTTTGCCTTTAAATGATGTTTATTCTGTACCCACTGTATCATTTCCTCCATATATAGAAGAGGGAAGCCATTTCCGTCAATTACCTGACTATGGTACACATAGGAAGATAGTGCATCAGACACGACAATACAATAATTCTTGTCCACTGCTATCTTATCCATTTTCATAAATACTCTGTTTAAAAGCCTTTCTCTTGCCCTTTCTTCAATAGATGTAAATTCTCTTGTTGATAAAGGAATGGTGAATGTAACAATGGAAATCCCTCTTTCCTCTTCTTCCCTTCTCTTTATTCTCCCTAAACAAGCTAAAAACCCTGCCCACAAATTAGAAACCCTTTTTCTCTTTTTCTTTCTTTCCTCTATATAAAAAATTATTCTTTCCATATTGTCACTATATGACGAAGTTCTCTATTACATAACCTTCCATCTATATATTTAAGAGGAGTTTTTCTAATTGCTCCATTGTCTCTATCTGATTCAAACTTTGACGAATTTTGGACGAATGAGGATAGCCTGACATATACCAGGAAGTGTGTTTCCTCATCTCTCTCATGGCAGTATAGCTGCCCTTATACTTTTCCTGGAGCTTAGCATGGTGTAAAATCATTTTCTTTACCTCCTTTAAAGAAGGTTTATCTTCTACCTTTCCCTCTCTAAAATAAGTATTCATACTATGGAATATCCAAGGATTTCCTCTTGCAGCCCTTCCAATGGCCACACCATCGCACCCCGTCTCTTCCATCAGTCTTTTTGCATCCATTGGAGTACACACATCCCCATTTCCAATGACTGGTATTTTTACATTCTCCTTAACCTGTCTTATAATGTCCCAATCAGCTTTGCCAGAATAGTATTGCTCTCTTGTCCTTCCATGAACTGTTACTGCCGCTGCTCCACTTTCTTGAGCAATCTTTGCAATCTCAACAGCATTAATATGTTCATCGTCAAAACCTTTTCGAATTTTCACTGTTACTGGCTTTTTGATCCCTCTGGAAACTGCCTCCACTATTTTCCCAACAAGAAGTGGATTTCTCATGAGTGCTGAACCTTCATTATTATTTACAATTTTAGGCACTGGGCATCCCATATTAATATCCAAAATGGAGAATGGATGGTCTTCCATTTTTTTTGCCATCTCGGACATAATGATTGGATCACTGCCAAAAATCTGTTGGGAAACAGGTTGTTCGTCTTCATGAATTTCCATGAGCATTTTTGTATTTTTGTTATTATAGTAAATTCCCTTTGCACTAACCATTTCCATAGAAACAAGTCCTGCTCCTTGTTCTTTGCATAATAAGCGAAAGGGCAAGTCGCTTACTCCTGCCATGGGTGCTAATATAAAAGGATTTGAAATCTCTACCTTTCCTATTTTCCATTTCATGCTTTTCGTTTTCTCCTAAACAAATATCCCATGTAAAAAATTGTAATGTGGAATTGGACAGTTCCTATCCATTTTTCTGATTCCGATAATAAATCCTTCTCAGGCCATCTAATGTTAAGGTGCTGTCATAAATATCAATTTTATCTGTATTATCGGCAATAATCCTTCCTAATCCTCCCGTTGCCACAACTTTTAAATCTTTCAGTCCTGTTTCTGCCTTTACTCTATCTACAATATATTCTGTTTGCCCAATCTGTCCGTATACTAATCCCGACTGCATACTTGAAGTTGTATCATGACCTAAAATTTTATCTGGTCTTTTGATCTCGATTTCTGGAAGCTTTGCTGTCCCCTCCCACAATGCCTGAGCTGACAATCTCAGCCCTGGGGCAGTAATTCCTCCAATAAAAGCTCCATCACTTGTCACAAGATCATAGGTAGTGGCTGTGCCAAAATCCATGACTAATACAGGCCCTCCATACTTTTCATAGGCAGCCACTGCATCAACAATTCTATCTGCTCCAAGCTCTTTTGGATTAGGAACCATAAGGCGGATTCCCGTTTTAATGCCAGGGCCTACTGTTAGAGGAGTCATTTCAAAATATCGGATAAAAGCATTGAGTAGAGAGTGCATTAAATCTGGAACAACGCTAGCTATAATAACCCCTTTAATGTCCTCCACTATAGCCCCCTGTTTTTCTAAAAGATTGGTAATACTAAAACCATATTCGTCAGAAGTTCTAGATAATTTTGACATAAGCCGAAATGTATGAAGCAGCTCCTCTCCATGATAAACCCCAAATGTAATATTTGTATTTCCTACATCCACTACTAATAGCATTTTATCTCTCTCCTAATATAAATACTTTATAAAACATAGTCAAAGCTTCCATTAAGTCCTGTTTCTTTCTTTGTATTTCTCTAATGTAAAGTCCACTTGCGATTTCATCATAAAGAATATCTTCTTCCTCTGCCATTACTTCTAAAGACAAACTTCCATCCTCTTCAAATATCATTGTAAAAATTCCCCCTACTTCTTCTGTGAAAAGTACACAAATAATATGAAGTTCTTCCTGGACAGATAAGGGTAATCGTTTAAACTGTTCATTAAAATAATATTTCTGTTCATAAGCATTCGCTCCACATAATACTGTTCTTTTAGACATATCCATAGACTCCCCTTACTGACACTTCTCCAGAACACACTTTTTCTATTTTGCTATTTTCGGTTTCCACTAAAAGTTCTCCAATTTCATTTATGCCATGACATATTCCTGTATACTCATGTAAAGTTCCTAGCACTTTTACTTCCTTTTCTTTGTTTACCAAGTACTGGTTATACTCTTCTTTTAAAAATTCTAAACTCTCTTTTTCTTCAAAAAGTTCGTAATATTCTTCAAAATAATACATGGTTCTTTCTATTAAATAAGCCCTTTTTGGTGCTCCCTTTCTGTTGGCCTCTCTATCTTCTTCTTCTAAAGAAGTGGCCTTCTGCCTAATTTCATCTGGAAAAGTCTGCTCTTTTACATTAATGCCAACCCCAATGACGATATACTGAATATAGTCTTGTTCCCCGCTCATTTCTGTCAATATACCACATACCTTCTTTTTATTGACTATAACGTCATTGGGCCATTTAATCTGGCATGAAAGTGACGTTGTCTCCTCAATGGCCTTTGCTACAGCCAAAGCCATTACTAAGGTAACCATAGAAGCCTTATTTGGCAAAAATTTCGGTCTTAAAACAAGGCTCATATATACAGCTGCCCCAGGAGGCGACTGCCAGCCCCTCCCTCTGCTTCCTTTTCCTGCCCTCTGCATATTGGCTGCCACTAAAGCTCCATGGGGACAGCCCTCCTCAGCATGTTGCTTTGCCCTTGTGTTTGTGGAATCTATCTCATCATAGTAATAGATTTCGCTGGCAAGCCACTTTGTCTTCATCCTGCTTTTTAACTCGCTTTCTGATATTACTTCCCCTATTCCCAATAACCGATAACCCTTTTTTTGGACTGCTTCAATTTCATACCCTTCCTCTTTTAACTGATTTATTATTTTCCAGACAGCCGTCCTAGACACACCAAATTCCTTGCAAATACTCTGGCCTGATACATAGTCTGACGTATTTCTTAACATGCTTAAAATTTCTGTTTTCATTCACTTACACCTATGTCTTTCTCACATGCCCCATTTGGAACACAAGCTATTCAGTGGTATTTTTCTTCTCACACTGCTTACATTGCCAGTATAACAGAAAGAACTGCAGCTGCCATTAAAATAACAGTTAAAAAAAGAAATATGGTTGACAACACTTTATTCTCTTTATGAAATTTTACTACATTTGCTGTTGTCATAACCGTACCTAGAAGAAAAATAAGTCCATAGTATATCGTTGTTTCTAAATTCATCATAAACTGAATAATTCCTAGTACAATAATAACAACCCCTAGGCACATATTGATAAAATCTCTATGAAACTCCTTATCTCTTAACTGCATTTTCACGTACTTTTTCATGTATCCATTCATGGCTGGTAATCTCCTAAAGTAGCCACCATAACTGCTTTTATTGTATGCATTCTATTTTCTGCCTCATCAAAAATTTCCTCTGCATGATGCTCAAAAACTTCTTCTGTCACTTCGTTTCCTTTTACCGCAGGTAGACAATGTAAGAGTAACGTATGAGTATTTCCTGTTTTCTCCATCAATTTTTTATTTACCTGGTAAGGCTTTAATAGAGAAAGACGCTCCTTTGCCTTCTCCTCTTCTCCCATGGAGACCCAAACATCTGTATAAATTACATCTGCTCCTTTTACTGAAGCAATATCATCTGTTATCATCAAACTTGCTCCTGACTTTGACGCAAATCCCTCACAGTCTTTCACAAGGTTTTCTTTTGGCTGTAAAGATTTTGGGGATATAATTTTACAATGTAGTCCTATTTTTGTACATCCAATCATTAGACTGTTGGCTACATTATTTCTTCCGTCTCCAATATATACAAATTGGATTCCTTCCAGTCTTCCTAAATGTTCTTTTATTGTAAGAAAATCCGCCAGTACCTGGGTTGGATGGTATTCATCGGTTAATCCATTCCATACAGGCACCTTACTGTACTTGGCCAAAATTTCCACTGACTTATGTTCAAAGCCCCTAAATTCTATGCCGTCAAACATCCTTCCTAGTACTCTGGCTGTATCTTCAACGCTTTCCTTTTCCCCCAGCTGTATATCATTTTTTCCCAAATATTCTGGATGTGCCCCCTCATCTACGCATCCAATGGTAAAGGCACATCTTGTCCTTGTAGAAGGTTTTTCAAATAGCAAGGCAATATTTTTCCCTTTCAAACTCTCTCCCAGTATTCCTTGCTTTTTCCTTTTTTTTAGCTTTTCTGCAAGGGATATGAAATATAAAATTTCTTCTTTTGTAAAATCCTTTAAAGTTAAAAAACTCCGTCCTTTTAATTGTGCTGCGTCCATCTTTCATCCTCCTTATAAAAAAAGCTGCCTCACAAAGTCACTTCTTCGTGTGGCAGCCATTGTTTTTATTCGCTTTTTGCCATAATTTCCTTCATGGAGGCAGCCAGCCCTGCCAATCCTTGTATTTCAGATGGAATGATAATTTTTGTTGCTCTTCCATCCGCTATCTTTTCCATAGCCTCTAAGCTTTTTATTTGCAGTACAGAAGCATCTGCTCCTGCTTCCTTTACAAAGCGTATTCCGTCTGCTGTTGCCTGCTGCACTTTCAGAATCGCTGTCGCCTGACCTTCTGCCTCTCGGATCATTTTCTCCTTTTCAGCCTCTGCCCGAAGAATAGCTGCCTGCTTTTCTGCTTCCGCATCCAAGATAGCAGATTCCTTCTTTCCCTCAGCTATAAGAATCGTAGACTTCTTCTCCCCTTCTGCCCTTAAAATAGCTTCTCTCCTCTCTCTCTCTGCCTTCATCTGTTTTTCCATTGCATCTTGAATAGCAGCAGGTGGAATAATATTTTTTAACTCCACGCGGTTTACCTTGATACCCCATGGATCCGTAGCTATATCTAATGAAGCTCTCATTTTCGTGTTAATTGTCTCTCTAGACGTCAATGTCTCATCTAGCTCTAAATCTCCAATAATATTTCTCAACGTTGTTGCTGTTAAATTTTCAATGGCCATTATAGGATTTTCAACCCCATAAGCAAATAGTTTGGGATCTGTAATTTGAAAGAACACTACTGTATCAATTCTCATAGTAACATTATCTTTTGTAATCACTGGCTGAGGGGCAAAATCCACAACCTGTTCCTTTAAAAGAACTCTCTTGGCCACTCTTTCTATAAAAGGTATCTTTAAATGGAAACCAACAGACCAAGTTCCTTGATATGCTCCAAGACGTTCCATAACATAAGCTTGAGCCTGAGGCACAATCTTAACACAAGAAGCAAAAACAATTAAAATTAAAATGATCAATAGTACAAATAAAATAACTGCAAAATAATCCACCATATTACATTACACTCCTTCCATATCTTTTTCTACTATTAATTTTACCCCTTCAATGCGTAAAATTTTCACAACCATACCATCTTCTAGAATTTCATATTTGTTATTACTCCTTGCAGTCCATTCCTTCCCTTCCAGAATGACTTTTCCTTCTCCTTTTAAATTATTAATTTCACTTATGACAACAGCCTGCTTCCCAATAAGGGTATCTATATTTGTTTTGATTCTGTCCTTGTTAAAATATTTTATAGCAATAGGCCTTGTCAAAAATAAAAGAGCTAGAGAAACAATAAAGAAAAGCAAAAACTGTATCACTATAGGGACTCTAAATAAAGCAGCAATGAAAGCAATCAATGCGCCTCCTGCAAACCAGATAGTTGTAAGCCCTAGTGTAACCCCTTCTATAATAAGAAATATAACAATAACAGCAAGCCATATGAAAGCATCCATAACAACTCCCCTTTCTTCTATGGTCTATTTTATTATAGGCATTTTCAATGATTATGTCAATGGCGCAGATTTCCTTCCAAAAACAATAAAGTACAATAACAAAGCTTTCTCTATTTATAGAAAAAGAGGAGCTCATGTTTATACCATGAAATGCTCCTCCTATATTTACCAGAATACATGATTTCCAATGACAAAACCTTGCTTACCACTCCTTATGTTTCGAAAATGAGTGGCGCTTCCCACATTATTTACCCCATTTAAGGCTTCTGTCGCTGCCTGTATGTTTTGAGCGCTAGGCCCCTTTGCCACAACAGCAGCTACTTTTCCTGAGCCTGCTGGGCCAAACTGACCTGGTGCATAAATAACATCTGTAATATTTGCATATCTTCCACTATGTAATCGATTCATAACAACTGCTCCAACTGCTATTTTTCCTTCATAGACTTCATTATTCGCCTCACATTCAATAAGAGCTGCTAACAATATAAGATCACTTGTCCCTGTTGGAACTGCTTTCCCCATTGTTACTTTGGGCTTTTCCAAGGAGGAAGTCTCTTCTTTTTTCTCTTTCTCCTTCCTCTCCTGTTCCCTTTTTTCCTCTTCCTTTTGCTGCCTTTCCTGGATTTCTTCTATTGTTTCCCCTTGGGAAAGTTTGTTTTCAACGGAAACATAGTCACTGGAAACGTAGCCTACCTTCTCATTGCTCATTTGAATTTTAATCCACTTACCATCAGAGCCTAAAACTTTTACTTCCTCTCCTTCTGCCAATAAAGTGCTAACCCCTGCCTGAGCATTTGCATTATCCCTGACTCTTAAGGATTGAGCTTCAATAGTCGCTGTCTTATTCCCTACCTCTTCTGCTAGTTTTTCGGCTTCCTCTCCAAAGAGGAGATATTCGTTTTTAGCCCATCCCTCTACGTTTCCAGAACGAATCCTTGTCCATTCCTGTCCCTTTTCAACAATTTCTCCCGCACAATCCTTATAAATTTTTCCTACAACTGACGACTCTTCCGCTGCCTGGGATCTTATGTTTAGAGAGTCATCTACCTTAGCCATAACAAGACTTCCTGTCTGGGTTTCTTCACTCTCTGGCAAATTTATATTCTCCTGCTCCTCAACTAGTATATTCTCTACCTGATTAGCAGATACTGTGCTGTCAAGTAAGGTATCTATCCGAACAGCCTTTGTTACTCCTGCTGCTATATCTCTATTTTTTATTTCTTTTGCAGCGTTATCTGTTCCAAGTTCTTTTGATATTCCTGCGCTGACCTTTGCTATGCTTTTAAGCTCTTTTGCATAGATATCTTCCTTTGCTGCTCCATTCATTGACAAAATTGCTGCTGAAATAAAAAAATAACGAAACGCTGTTTTATATTTCATTTTTAATAAATCCTCCATACGTTACTTTCCTAAATGAAAGAACTAACATAATAAAATTATGTTAAATATATTACAATTTTATTACTAACGTATGTATATTTTATCAAAAAACAAAAAATTTGTCAAATATTCTTAGATTTTTCAATGCAGGCTCCCACTGCCTCTATGACTGCTGAACGAAACCCCCTTTCTTCCAACACTCTGACAGCCTCTATTGTAGTCCCTGCTGGAGAACATACCATGTCTTTTAGCTCTCCTGGATGCTTACCTGTCTTTACAATCATTTTTGCGCTCCCTATAACTGCCTGGGCTGCAAACTCATAAGCCAGTTTCCTAGGCATTCCCCCTTTTACTGCTCCATCAGCCATTGCCTCAATAAGGAGAAAAATATACGCTGGGGAACTGCCGCTGACCCCTACGACAGCATCCATAAATCCTTCCTCTACTTCATATGCCTTTCCAAAGCTATGAAACAGTTGTATTACCCTTTCTTTTTCACTTTCTGTTACAAGATTATTACAGCATACCCCTGTGCATCCTTCTCCAATTAAGGCCGGAGTATTGGGCATACATCTTATTATTTTTATCTGTTTTTTAAACTGTCCTTCCAGCCACTCAATCGTTTTCCCTGGGGCAATGGTTATTATTATCTGTTCTTCTCTGACACTGAAACGTATTTCTCCAATAACTTCTTCATAATATTGAGGTTTTACAGACAGTACAAGTATATGCGCCTTTCTAGCTGTTTCTTTATTAGAATCTCCTATTTCTATCCCTGTCTCTGCCTTTATTTTTTCTTCCGCTTCCTTTGAAACGTCTGTTCCTATTATTTCTTCTTCTTTGAAAGCCTTATTTTTTATAAGTCCTCCTATCATTGCTCTTGCCATATTTCCCAATCCAATAAAACCAATTTTCATAAATCTGTAACCATTCCTTTCTCTGCTATTAATTATAAGCTATTCTTCTGCCTGTACGCCTCATATATAAGCAAGGAGGCGGAAACTGCAGCATTTAAAGATTCTACCTGACCGCACATAGGAATAAAAACTTTTTCATCGGCTAATCCTATTGTCTCTTCTTTAAGCCCCCTTCCTTCATTCCCAATGAGAAAAATGCTCTTTTTTTTATAAGCAACTCTTGTATAGTTTTCACCGCCTTTTATACAAGATGCATACACAGCTCCCCCTCCTTTCTTTATGGCTTTTATTGTCTTTTCTAAACAATCTGTTTTTACAAAAGGTATACGAAAAATAGAGCCCATTGTACTGCGGATTACTTTTGGGTTATAAACGTCCACTGTATGCTGATCCATGATAATTCCCTTCACGCCTGCCCCTTCACCTGTGCGAAAAATAGTTCCTAAGTTTCCCGGATCCTGTACCCCCTCTAGCGCTAGAAAAATTCCTTCTGTCACCCTGTTCCATTTTTCCATCCTATCTTTCCATTGCCGCATAACACATAAAATTCCCTGGGGCGTTATTGTGTTGGATATTTTATGAAATACACTGTCATCTACTACTTCCACACTACCTTTTTCTTCTATTTCTTTTTGATATTCCGTATGTCTATAAAAGGTATTGGATACATAGATTTGTTCGATCCTTTCCTTAGGAGCCTCTAAAAACATTTTTACTCCTTCCACAAGATAAAGGCCTTGGGCTTTTCTTTCTTTACTTTTTGTGCCAAGAAGAATCAAATTTTTTATTTTTCTGTTTGACATTGATGTAATCATTATTTCCTTTCTCCTTATCCAATCGCAATTTTTTCTACTGGCTGCTGCACTGGTGGAATATTCCTCTTTTGTACAAAAAGAAAAGCCAGAGATAAACTTCCTATCCTTCCACAATACATTAAAAAGCTTATCATCAATTTTCCAAAGGTATTTAAATCCCTTGTAATTCCTGTTGACATGCCCACCGTCCCCATTGCAGAAGTCGCTTCAAATAAAGCGTCTAAAAATTCAATAGAATTGACTGCACATAAAAATAAAGTTCCAATAAAAATCAACCCCAAATTCAAAAAAGCTGCCATACTTGCCTTCCTTACAGCATCTTCTTCCAGTCTTCTGTGAAATACATTACATCCCTTTGTCTTTCGTATCCCTTGAATAATTTCCAAAACAACAACCGCCATTGTCGTTGTCTTAATTCCCCCTGCCGTAGATCCTGGACTCCCTCCAATGTACATGAGAAACATTGTAAGAAGCTTACTCCCATCTGTCATCTTTCCTGTATCAATAGTATTAAATCCTGCAGTCCTAGGAGTCACTGAGGAAAACATAGAGGCAAGTATCTTTTCTCCCAATTTCATTCCTGCCAATTCATTGTTAAATTCTAGAAAAAAGAATAAAATAGAACCAATGAAAAATAAAAGAATCGTCATAGACAGAACAATTTTTGTGTGAAGATAATACCTCTTAAAATGCCAACGGTTCCTGTATAAATCGTCCCAAACGACAAATCCCAACCCACCAATGGTAATTAAAGCCATAAGCACGAAATTTACTAAAGGATCCCCCACATAGGTGGAAAAAGATGTGTACTCTTCCATTTCTCCCATTAAGTCAAAGCCTGCATTACAAAAAGCAGATATAGAATGGAAAATCCCATAATAGATTCCCAGCCCTAACCCTTTTAAAGGTATAAATCGAATTGCCAGCAATACAGCCCCTACTCCCTCAAACAATAGAGTGCCTAAAATAATTTTTCTTGTGAGTCGTATAACTCCTGACAAAGTTAGTGTACCTATACTTTCATGGATCATTTCCCGATCTTTAAGTCCTATTTTTTTTCTTAACATCATTGAAAGAAAAACTCCTAAAACCATAAATCCCAATCCTCCAATTTGAATAAGGCAAAGGAGTATCACCTGTCCAGCTATATTAAATTTTGTATAGGTATCTGCCACAACCAATCCAGTAACACAAGTTGCAGATACAGAGGTAAAAAGTGCATCTATAGGTTCCATGGCAACCCCTGACTTGGCCACCCCAGGCATGGAAAGAAGAAAAGCTCCTATTAAAATAATAAAGGAAAATCCTAGGGCCATTCTTTGTGACACTGTTAGCTTCTTTTCTTTTTTCTTCCTCATATTCGTTCCTCCCTAATTTATAGGCTGCTTTTTCCATTTTCCAATAAAACTTCCTTTTCGTCAATGATTTTCCTTACATATATAAATTTTGCATACAAGAGAAGAAAATCATTCAAAAAACCATAATCTATTATGTGAATTTTCATCTTACATAATAGATTATGGTTTTCCCTGTTCTAAATAACAATCTATGTTTTAAATTGCCAGCATTCGGCTCACTTCATATTGAAAAGGTGATATCTCCTTTTGCATAGCTAATGCCTCATCAATGTCAAAATCAATAAATTGTCCATGTTGATACCCAACTACCCGATTTGTCTGTCCCTTACACAATAAATCTGCCGCATACGCTCCCATCATAGAAGCATAGTACCGATCTTTGCAAGTAGGGCTCCCTCCTCTTTGCATATATCCCAAAATAGTAGCCCTTGTTTCAATACCTGTGGCAGCCTCAATCCTCCTGGCCATAGAAGTAGAATGGCCGATTCCCTCGGCATTGATAATCAAATGATGGGTTTTTCCCTTTTTTCTATTGGCAATAATATTATTGATAATCTCCTGCTCATTAAATTCGTAACGTTCTGGAATAAGAATGTCCTCAGCACCATTAGCAACTCCACACCATAAGGCAATGTATCCTGCATTTCTACCCATTACTTCAATAATACTGCACCTCTCGTGGGAAGAGGATGTATCTCTGACTTTATCAATTGCCTGCATTGCTGTATTCACCGCCGTGTCAAAGCCAATAGTATATTCTGTACAGGCAATGTCCAAATCAATAGTTCCTGGAATGCCAATTGTATTAATTCCATGGGCTGCTAATTTCTGTGCCCCTCTGTAGGAACCGTCTCCTCCAATAACAACCAGTCCGTCTATTTTATGTTTCTTACATATTTGTGCGCCTTTTTTTTGTCCCTCTTCTGTTTTAAATTCCTCACACCTTGCCGTACGTAAAATAGTCCCGCCCATTTGTATTGTATCCGAAACGTCTCTTGGCGTCATATCAAATATCTCTTCATTGAGCAATCCTGCATAACCTCTTTGAATGCCTTTTACCCTCTTTCCATTTACAATAGACTTCCTTACAACTGCCCGAATGGCGGCATTCATTCCCGGTGCATCTCCACCACTTGTCAACACTCCAATTGTCTTGATTTCTTTGGCCATACTTACTTTCCTCCTGTCCCCTTCTATCACTCATTTTAAACCTTTTCCCCTTTGTTTTCAATCATTTTTAGACAACTTTCACATTCTCTTTTCCCAACATAGCAGAAAGTTTATCAATTAACTCCTTATTTGCAGCTACATTCTGACTAGGGGGTAAACTTTTCATCTCCCTCGTATCTCCAATATAAATCACAACGGCATCTCCTCCGTCAAATTTCTTCATTTGTTGTAATAAATCCTTTTCTTTTTCTTTATATTCTTCTTTTGTCTGAAATTTAATCCATAGCTTTCTTGGTTCTTCTTCAAAAAGCTTTATCCTCTCACAAATTAGTTTCCCATCCTTTTCTTCTCCTCCATCTACCCTGCCAGTAATAAATACTTTGCTCTCCTCGTTTAAATTTTTCTTATTTCTTTCATAATCTCTTGGCCATACAATAACTTCCACAGTTCCGACCAGATCTTCAACAGTTAAAAATGCCATTGTCTGCTGATTTTTTGTATGCTTTATTGTTTTATGAGTAATCATTCCTCCTATAGTCACTTTCGATCCATCCTTTACTTTCATTGTCCTGCTTTCCCCATCTAAAATAAAATCTGAACTCAAAGCACTAATGTTTTTTCTCCACAAATCTTCATATTCTTCCAGAGGATGCCCACTAATATAAATGCCCAACACTTCTTTTTCAAATTCCAACAGCATTTCTTTAGAATATTCCCCAACTTCTGGCATTTGAATCTCATAATTTCCTTTTTCTTCCTCGTTGACAAAATCAAATAAGGAAATTTGTCCTGCCATATTCTTTTTCTTATTTTGAATAAAATTATCTAATATTTGCGTATAGACAGACATAAATTGTTTTCTCGTCCCCCCTAAGCTGTCCAAAGCTCCTGACTTTATAAAGTTTTCGATAATCCTTTTATTAATATCTTTACCAGCCACTCTCTCTATAAAATCTTTCAGAGAAGTAAAGGTTCCTCCTTCCTCTCTCTCCTTGACAATTTGAGCAATCACTGGAGCTCCTATGCTTTTAATTGCTGATAGACCATAGCGAATTCCTTTATTGGACACCGAAAATCCAGCTTCCCCTTCATTAATGTCTGGAGGCAAAATTTGAATATCCATGTTCCTGCATGATAAAATATATTCTGCCACCTTGGAGGGAAAGTCAATGACTGAAGTCATTAATGCTGCCATAAATTCCACTGGATAGTAATATTTTAAATAAGCTGTCTCATAGGCAACAACTGCATAAGCTGCTGCATGAGATTTATTAAAGGCATATTTAGCAAAATCCATCATGTCATTATATATTTTATTGGCCGTTTCTTCTGGTATGCCATTGGCAATGCAGCCTGGCACCCCCTCCTCCTTATTCCCATAAACAAAATTTGCCTTTTCCATTTCCATAACAGATTGTTTCTTTTTGCTCATGGCCCTGCGTACTAAATCACTTCTTCCTAATGTATATCCACCCAGATCCCTTACAATTTGCATAACCTGCTCCTGATAAACAATACAGCCATAGGTAGGCGCCAATATTGGTTCTAGCTGAGGACAATCATAGACAATACTTTCATGATTATTTTTTCCTTTAATATATTGAGGAATAAAGTCCATGGGACCTGGCCTGTACAGAGAAATTCCAGCAATGATATCCTCCAGACTGTGGGGTCTTAACTCCTTCATAAAACTTTTCATCCCAGAGCTTTCCAATTGGAATACTCCGTCATTTTTACCTGTTCCAAGGGAGTCCAATACTTTTTGATCCTGATAATCTATTTTGTCCATATCCAGGCAAACTCCTTTATCCTTTTCCACAAGTCCTATGGCATTTTGTATGACAGTCAATGTCCTTAGTCCTAAGAAATCCATTTTTAAAAGTCCTAGCTCCTCCAAGGTAGTCATTGTAAACTGGGTTGTAATGGAACCATCTGTTGCCCTAGATAAAGGCACAAAATTTTCAGCTGCCTCAGGACAGATGACCACTCCTGCCGCATGCATAGATGTATGCCTAGGAAGGCCTTCTAAACGTTTACACATGTTAATCAGCTCATAGACTTCTTCATCTTCCTCATAAAGTTTACGGAATTCTGGGTTCATTTCCAGCGCCTTTTCAATGGTCATATTCAACTCATTGGGAATCATTTTTGCTAAAGAGTCTGCAAAAGCATAAGGAAGATCCATTGCCCTGGCCACGTCTCTTATAACTCCTTTCGCCGCCATGGTACCAAAGGTCACTATCTGTACTACTTTGTCATGTCCATATTTCTCCACTACATAATCGATCACTTTCTGCCTTTTCTCAAAGCAAAAGTCAATATCAATATCTGGCATAGAGACTCGCTCTGGATTGAGAAACCGCTCAAAAAGAAGATTATACTTTATAGGATCAATATCTGTAATTTCCAAACAGTAGGAGACAATGCTTCCTGCCGCCGATCCTCTTCCAGGTCCTACCATAATTCCATTTTCTTTTGCATAATGAATAAAATCCCAGACAATAAGAAAATAATCCACATATCCCATGGATTTTATTGTATTTAACTCATATTGAAGGCGCTCCTTTAACTCCTTCCCATGTTCTGGATACCTTTTTTCTAGCCCTTCCTCACACAGAGTTACCAAATAAGACCAGGAGTCAAACCCCTTAGGCACGTCATAATGGGGCAATTTTGCCACACCAAATTCAATTTCCACCTCACATCGATCTGCTATTTTTTGACTGTTTTCCACTGCTTCTTTTGCATAAGGAAAAAGCATCTGCATTTCTTCCTCAGATTTTACAAAAAACTGTCCCCCCTCGTAGCGCATCCTATCCTCATCACTGACCTTTTTTCCAGTTTGAACACAAAGGAGAACGTCATGGGATTTCTCATCTTCTGCATAAGTATAATGAATGTCATTAGTGGCAACCAGAGGAATTTCTAGCTCTTTGCTAAGCTTTATGAGGGACATATTCACTGTCTGCTGTAATGGAATGCCATGATCTTGAATCTCAAGAAAGAAATTTCCCTTTCCAAAACAATCTTCATATTTTTTTGCAGCTTTTGCCGCCTCGTTGTAAAGACCCTTTGCTATATTTCTTGACACTTCCCCAGCAAGACATGCAGAAAGAGCAATGATCCCTTCATGATACTGTTTGAGTATTTCCATATCAATTCTAGGTCTGTAATAATAACCTTCTGTAAAACCCCTGCTCACTATTTTCATTAAGTTTTCATATCCTGTTTGGTTTTCTGCTAAAAGAACCAAATGATAGTACCTATCTTCCCCTCCTGTTATTTCCTTGTCAAACCGGGAAGCTGGGGCCACATATACCTCACAGCCTAAAATAGGCTTAATGCCCTCCTCTTTGGCAGCCCGATAAAAATCCACTACCCCAAACATAACGCCATGATCTGTAATGGCAGCGCTGTTCATGCCAAGTTCCTTTACCCTTTTTACATATTCTTTTATTTTATTAGAACCGTCCAGCAAACTATATTCTGTGTGGACATGGAGGTGCGCAAATGCCAAACTAATCACCTTTCCTTTCTTTTGCAACTTTTCTTAGTTCTTTTTCCTCCTCTTGTCTCCCCAATCTGCCATAACAGTCTGCCAATTTATTCAACGCCTTTTCGTTTCCTAGGCTTATATCCAAAAATGGCTCTGTTTCAAAGGCAGCATTATAAAACCAAAGGGAAGCCTCCTCATAATCCCCTGCTTCAAAATAATATTCTCCCAGCTCATAGCAAATTTCTGCACTGCCTCCTTGTGCCATGCTTTTTATGACAGATTTAAAAAAGCCTTCCTTATCTGAAAGAATGCGGGAGGCCCTCGCACTAATACAAAAGGCTTCCCTTATTTCCTCTATAGATCGTTCTTCCTCTGCCTGAGACTTTAGGAAAAAGGGAAGAGCCTCTTTTAAGTCATCCTCATCTCCAGCAATAAGGAGTTCCTTAGCATACATATTATGAAGCCGCTTATCCAGCCTCTCTCCCCTTTTTAAATAAGTGGCAAATGCTTTTAAATCTCTCTTTGCATGATTTCCTTGGGCCATATGCATAATTTCAATGTCGCTGTCATAAATAATAGGCTCTAGCCTTACTGTCTCATGAATAGGAGACTGCCATACAAAATTTCTATTTCTTTTATACAATTTTGGTCTCAATTCTCTGTCAAAGTTATAAAGAGTATTGTTCTTAAGCTGATTGCAATAATACATTTGTACAATGTCTATTTCTGGAAGCATTGCCTCTTTAAGTACAGCAAATCTTCTTCTATTTTCCTCATCCAATACTTCATCTGCATCTGCACAATAAATGTAATCTTTTGTTGCTTTGGAAAAGGAAAAATTTCTAGCATCTGCAAAGTCATCTTTCC
>CANOLZ010000041.1 GCA_947567075.1 uncultured bacterium | reverse complement strand
TCCCATAACAAAAGATCCAAGGAGGGTGAGAAGCCATTCATCTGCTTTTTTTTCTTCCTCTTTTCCATCCATAGAAAAACAAAAGATAGCAAGTAAAAGAAGAAATGCCTGAAATGTTTCTGGCCCCCTAAAAAAGAAAAGCTGCCAAAATCCAAAGAGAAATAGAGAAAACAAGGCGCCCCCTTTTCCCATGAACCTTTTTCCTATCTTATAGAGAAGACTATAGGAAAAAACTTGGATCAAAAAATCAAAAACAAGGACACCTTCTATTTTATAGCCCAAAAGAAAAAAAAGAAGAGACTGTATTTTTACATATAGAAGATCCTTTCCCCCATCTCTCAAAATGTCCCTCATATTTTCTATCCCTTGCATCTGTTGTAAAACAAAAAGAAAACGCAAATACAAAAAACCAACTACAAGAAAAAAGAAGAGGACATACTCTATAAAAGGAGTCTGCTTTTTTTCCTTCCAAGGTATTTTGGACAACTGCCATGCCAAAAATACAATTAGGAGGCAGGCACCATATCCAGCTCCTATCCAAGCTTTCCCATAAATATATTCTTCTTCTAAAAGACGGGATAAGGCTCCTATAAACACTGCCATAAAGGCAGCATAAAGGGAAATCGTTACTTTACTAAATCCCTTGTTTCCCCTTTCTTTCATCCTTTGCACCCCATATATTCTTTCTTTAGTTTTTTTACCATTTTCACATATATGTTTTTGCATTGGGAGTATTCTTTCTTTTCAATATGGCGAATGCAAGGATAGAGATACTCGTCATAGATGTTTTGGTACACTTCTTTCCTTTCTTTTCTCTTATTGATTCTTGTCACAATAGTGGGAGCAATGTCATAATATTCATAGATCAGCTCCTTTCCTCCCTTTTCTTTTAGGAGGATATGATCCCTGTAATTTTTCACGATTCGAAGCTCCCTCTCCCCTTCTTCCCTTTCTAAATTTTCCATAACCGCTGTTGTAATGTAACATAGCCTTCTGCGAAAACCTGCATTAATTTCTTCAAAACTGGCCCTTCCCAGATTTCCGTTTTTAAAAGACTGATTCCATGAATTCATAAGCTCCAAGGAGAGTTTTTCTGAAGACTGCCCTTTGTACTCTAAAATAGCAGGAAGTACATAAACGGCCATGGCCATATTATAATCCATCATCCTTCGGTCAACAGCAGATTTCTTCCCCAAAGTCTGGAGTTCTTTGTTTACCTCTTCAATCATAGATGTGCAGACTTCCCTTAAAATTTCTTCTCCCTCTTCTATTGTATATAATTTTTCTATTTGATCTAGTGTATCATAATTTTTTTTGTACATTTCCTGAAAGGCATCTGGATAAGTCTCCCTCTTGAATCCTTTCAATCCGTCTTCTATAGAGAGTAAAAGTTTTGGAAACTCTTTACATGCGTTTTCTTTCCATTTTTCCACATCTATTTCCTCTTTTGCCTCATTCTCCTTTGAATAAAACGTTTTTCCGCAATACATACAAATGACCTTGTTCATATCCTCTGGAATCTGCAATGTTTTCTGGCAGTTTGGGCAAATCCCTTCTCTGTAATCCATCTGCTCATCCCTTTCGCCAACCTTTTATGAAAGCTCTCTTTTCTTTTTATTCATCCCAATTATGGTACACGTTTTGTACATCGTCGTCCTCATCTAGTAGATCCAATGTTTTTTGTAAAGACTTTACAGCATTTTCATCCTTAAGTTCTACCCAATTTTGGGGAATCATAGTCACTTCTGCCGACAGCAGGGAAATCTCTTTTGTCTCTAATGCTTGTCTTACTTTCTCAAAATCCTCTGGGGAAGTGATAATCTCATAGCTGTCCTCCTCCTCCAAAAAGTCTTCTGCTCCTTCATCCAAGACTGCCATCATTAATTCGTCGCTCTCTACTTCACACGTCTCTTTTTCAATAATAATCTGCCCTTTTTTGTCAAACATAAAAGAAACGCATCCCTTAGCTCCAATGCTTCCATTCCCTTTGGAAAAGGCGTTTCTCACATTGGCAGCTGTGCGGTTTTTATTATCTGTCAAAGCATCTACAATAATGGCAATTCCATTTGGGCCATATCCTTCGTATGTAACATATTCATAGTTGACGCTTCCTATATCTCCAGAAGCCTTCTTGATTCCCCGTTCTATCGTGTCATTGGGCATATTGTTTGCCTTCGCTTTTGCAATGACATCTCTTAGCTTGGCATTATTGTTTGGGTCTGGCCCCCCTTCTTTTACGGCAACGGCAATTTCTCTTCCAATAATGGTAAATATCTTCCCCTTTGCTGCATCATTCTTTTCTTTTTTATGCTTTATATTTGCAAACTTTGAATGTCCCGACATACTGTCATCCTTTCTTTTTATCCAATGGTTCTTTTGCTGGCAAGGGAGAGTCTTCCTCTCCCTCTTCTTTTAGCCTTTTTACAAGAACCCATTGGATAGTTTTATTCTCTACTTCCTGAATTCGAAAAGAATATCCTGAAAGCTCAATTTCAAAATCTTCATCTTCCTCTGGAATTCTGTTTAACTTGGAAATAAGGAGACCATTTAATGTATCAAATTCTTTTTCTTCAAATTCAACCCCAAGCCTTTCCTCTACTTCTTCTAAGGGGGTCATACCGGACATGCTATATGTATGGCCCCCCCTTTCTATTATAAATTTTTCAAATTCATCATGCTCATCAAAAATATTTCCCACAATTTCTTCTAAAATATCTTCCATGGCAATGAGTCCTGCTGTTTGCCCATATTCATCTACGACAATGACCATATGAATTTTCATGGACTGCATATTCCTAAATAAACTATCAATTTTTCTTGTTTTGGGGATGAACTTTGCCTCCATGATAAGCCCTTCTATTTCCTTTACTGGCACTTCCCAAAGCTTTTCATCCTGATATTTTTGCATGACGTCTTTCAAGTGGAGAATTCCTGTAATATTATCAATATCGTCTTCATAAACAGGATAGCGGCTGTTTTTTTCACATAGCATATAGTTTAATGTATCTTTTAGAGAAAAACTCCCTTCAATGCCATTTATGTGTTTCCTATGGGTCATAATATCCTTGGCTTCCTTATCAGAAAATTCAAAAATATTGGTAATCATCTTTGCTTCACTAGCCTGAAGAACCCCTTGCTCATGTCCTTCATTGACCATAGAGATAATTTCCTCCTCCGTAACGTCTTCTCCCCGTTCATTGGGATTAATACCAAACAAACGCACAAACAAGGCGGTTGTTCCAGAAATAAAATATGTAAAAGGACTAAAGATTTTCATTAAATAATACATGCTGTTAATAAGTCCAAAAGCCCAGCTTTCTGCATACTTTGCCCCAATTTTCTTTGGCGCCAGTACCCCAAAGGATAAAAAGAAATACATAATCAATACTGGCGATAAAAGGAGAGTTAACATTGTCAACGCCTCCCCTTCCTGGCTTCCCAGAGAGGTTTTTAGCAGTCTCTCTATAAGCTGCCTGCAAAACTCCACATAATAGGCTCCTAAAATTAAGTTTACCAATGTGACCAGCACCTGAATCATTTCTACAAAATGTGTGGGATTTTCTTTTAAACTTAAAATTCTCTTTGCTTTTTCCTCCCCCTGCTCTACTAATTTTTCCAATTTACTTTCGCTGACTGACTGGACAGCTGCTGAAAATCCATAGACAAGAGCCTCTATAAACAGCAAAAAAAGAAATACCCACAAGTGCCAAAACCCACTGCCATCCTCCATTTTCCTTCTCCTTATTCTTTCCTTTCCCTCTTGAAAATATACCATTTTGTCCTTTTATCGTCAATAGTGTCCTATGTATTTAGTTCCAGACTAATAAGCAATGCATGATCCACCCTTTTCATAATCTCTGGATCCAAATGGCATACTTTATCTTTAAGCCTTTTCTTATCAATTGTCCTTAACTGCTCTAATAAGATGACCGAATCTTTCACCATTTCATACTGGCTTGCATTTAGCTCTATATGGGTTGGAAGCTTTGCCTTGTTCATCTTAGAAGTTATGGCAGCGCATATGACCGTAGGGCTATGTTTATTGCCAATATCATTTTGTATAATGATGACTGGCCGGATTCCCCCTTGTTCAGAGCCGATTACCGGTCTTAAATCAGCATAAAATACGTCTCCTCGCTTAATACTCAATATTCCACACCCCTTTGCTTCTCTTAGCTTTAGTATTGCCAGTTCTTACGGGTGTATTCCATATTTTGTAATTTTACGAAAAATCGTGAAAATAATCTTTTGTACTTACTATTTTTTTATCTTTTATATAAGCCCTTGGAACTCGTTTTCCAATGCCGCAGACAAATTCATAGTTAAAACGTCCTGATATATCTCCTAATTCCTCTGTCGTTATTTCTTCTTTTCCATCTTTTCCAATTAAAGTAACTTCGTCACCTTCCCTTGCCTCTGGAATATGGGTTAGGTCTACCATAAATTGATCCATACACACCCTTCCTAAAATGCCTGCTCTTTTTCCACAAATTAATACTTCCCCTTTGTTGGAAAGGCTTCTAGGATATCCATCTGCGTAGCCTACAGGAATGGTTCCTACTCTCATAGGCCTTTTTACCTCATAAGTTCCTCCATAGCTAATTTCCCTGCCAGCTTCCACTTCCTTTATATATATCACATGGCTTTTCAAACATAAGGCCGGTTTTAATTCCACCTGGGTTTTATCCACTTCCTTGGAAGGCCATAAACCGTACATAGCAATTCCTGCCCTGACCAAATCCAAATTGGCATCCTTTATTTCCAAAATAGCCGCACTGTTGGAACAATGACGGACAGGTATGTATATCCCTCTCTTCCTTAGCCTTTCTTCAAAAGAAAGAAACTCTTTGAGCTGCCTTTTTGCAGACTCCTTATCCTTCTCATCTGCTCTGGAAAAATGGGTATAAATTCCTTCTAGAAAGATGCCTTCCATCTTTCCTACTGCCTCTGCAATCTTTTCTCCTTCTTCAGAAGCCCTTGCCCCAATTCTAGACATTCCTGTGTCTACTTTAAAATGCACATAAGCTTTTTTCCCCTTTTTCAAAGCCATATTATTAATTTCTATAGCTGTCTCTTCCTGAAATACAGTAAATCGTATTTCCTCCTCAATCATGGAAGAATAGGAATGGGGAAAAGAGCTTCCCAGCACAAGAATCTTCTTCTGAATGCCTGCTCTTTTTAAAATGAATCCTTCTTCTGGCATGGCCACTGCAAATCCATCGACAAACGAAAGGGATTCCAATTCCTTTGCTATGGGCACAGCCCCATGTCCATAGCCATCTGCCTTGATAACAGCAAACATTTTCGTTTCTTCTGACAGATTCTTCTTCATGTTTATCATATTTTTTCTCATTGCGTCCAAATCCACATAGGCGCATATTCTCTCATACCTTTTTTCCAGCTCACCCACCCCACTTATTATATTTCTTCAATGTCTTTGGTAAAAAATCTATGAGGTGGCTAGCTTTCATTCCATAAGCTGTTAATTTTTTAGCGGCCATATCACCGCAAAGTCCATGGAGATAGACTCCCTTCCACGCCCCCTCATACACAGACTCTCCCTGGGCTAATAGTCCAAGAATCATGCCTGAAAGCACATCTCCGCTTCCTGCCGTTGCCATCCCATGATTTCCAGACTGGTTCATATATGTATTTCCTTTTCCATCTGTCACCACTGTCCTGGCATCCTTTAAGACACAGCAAAGATTATGTTCCTTTCCATATGCCCTGCCTTCTGAAAGAATGTTTCCTTTTATTTCTTCCATGTCTTTTCCTGTTAATCTAGCCATTTCTTTCACATGGGGAGTGATCATGCATTTGTCTCCCAATTCCTTCCAGGGCTCTTTTTCCTCTGCTGCTAAATTCAATCCATCTCCATCGATTAAAAGGGGTTTTTCCCGGCCTTCCTTCTTTTTACAGTAATCTCTCACTGTATTCCATAAGTTTCTTGCTCTAGGACTTGTGGATAATCCTGGTCCTATTCCAATTACAGTGGCCCATTCCAATGCTTCTAAAAGTTCCTCTTCCTTCCACTGTTCCCAATCATAAGAGCTCACCAATGCTTCTGGAACCTCCCTTAAGAGAAGATCTCTATTTTCCTTTGCTGTATATACTTTGACCATCCCTGCTCCTGTTAAAAGAGCGGCCTTTGTGGCAAGAAGAGCGGCTCCCCCCATGGAAGAACTCCCTGCCACGAGAAGAACTTTTCCAAAGCTGCCTTTATTGGAATTTTCTTCCCTTCTTGGCATTGAAAAGCCTTCCTCCTTAGAAAGGCTAAAAATGCCTGGGGGCTTTCCAAAAAAGGAAGCAGGAGTAATGCCTATGGGAACACAGACAAGTTTTCCTGTATAATCCCTCCCGGGATGTAAAAGACATCCTAACTTTTTAAAGGCAAAGGTAACTGTCAAATCTCCTTTTACAGCCCATCCCATAACCTTCCCCTTATCACTATGAATGCCTGAAGGAATATCGACACAAACTTTTATCCCCTTTTTCTTGTTGATATTCTCAATCCCCTCCTTATAAATCCCTTCCACATTTCTGGACAGGCCTATCCCAAATAAAGCATCGATAATACTAGTATATTCACCTTCTGGAATTGTGTTATTGACAGACAGCCCATATTGTTCAAGAATTTTTAGCTGAGCTCTTGTCTCTTTCGTACATCTGTCTTTATCCCCTAGGAGAACGCAGGTTACTTTTCGATTTCTCTCCTTCAAAATTCTGGCCACTGCCAGTCCGTCTCCCCCATTGTTCCCTGTCCCGCATACGACAAGAACATCATCCATGGGCACTTTTTCCTTCTCCATGACCGTTACAACGCCAAGGGCCGCCCTTTCCATTAAAACACAGGACGGCACCAATAGTTTTTCTATTGTGTTATTGTCATACTCTTTCATCTCACTGCTTGTTACAATATACTCCATCAGGCTGCTCTCCTTCAGCTTCTCTTTCTCCTTTTTTGCTCCTCTTCCCTCTGGGCTGTTCTCCTTGCCATGAGTTCTTCTTTTTTTCCTTTAAAATCATAGCGCAGATCAAAAATTTCCAATATTTTTGGCCCAAATATATCATGCATATAAGAATATAATTCTACACTTTCTTCTTCTTTCTCCTGCTTTATAACTAAATTTTTCTTAAGCTCTGCCCGCACCTCATTGACCCACTGGTCTATTTCTCTTACTTCCTCCATATTATTTACAAATTTCTCATAGAAAATATTCATTGTAATGAGCATAAGCTCCACATTGGCCTCATCAATTTCCTTTGGAAGTTCTGACAACCTCTCCTCTGTCTCTTCCATTTTTTCATTTACTTCCTCTAAAAGCCTTTTTTGTTCTGAACGGACCCGGCTTGCGAAATCATCCTCATCTTCGTTAATTTTGTCCATGGCATTGAGAATTCCTTCCATCAGCGTTCCTTTTACTCTCTTTAAATTTTTATACTCCATGGTCAATTTCGCCTGCTCTTTTAAAAGTTCATTCACCTCTTCCTCGTATACCTTCACCTTGTCTGTGACATCAGCCTGTTTAAAAAGCTGATACCATTTATTGTCCAAAGTCAGGGGAGGAATTCTTCTTCCTGCAAGGGCTTTTCTATATTTTCGAAAATTATTATCCACTCCAATCATCTCCCACTTTCTTATTCTCTCATCTGTCGTCCATTCAATAGTTCCTTTTTTCTCTTTTATTATTAAAGCTCATGCCTGTTTAAATTATAAGAAAGCTGCATTAAACTATCTGACAGATGAACATTCTCAACTATTATATCGGATGGCAAATTCAAATCAATATGGGCAAAATTCCAAATTGCCTTAATTCCATAGGAAATTAATTGTTCTGCCACTTTCAAAGCAGCTTCCTTTGGCAGGGTAAGCACTCCTATATCAATGTCGTGTTCTTTCACAAACTCTTCGATTTCATCCATGGAGCGGATGGTTCTATCCCTTATTTTTCTCCCATAAAGATGCTCATCACAGTCAAAAATTCCCTGGATGATAAAACCTCGTTTCTCAAATTCAACATAATTAGTCAAGGCTTGTCCTAAATTGCCTGCCCCAATAACAATCAAACGATGGGTCTTATGTAAACCTAGTATTTTACCAATCTCGTCATATAAATATTGGACATTATATCCATATCCTTGCTGTCCAAATCCGCCAAAATTGTTAAAATCCTGGCGTATTTGGGAAGCAGTCACCTTCATCCGTTCACTTAACTCATGGGAGGAAATACGCTCCACGCCATCATCCTTAAGCTGGCCTAAATAACGAAAGTATCTGGGCAGCCGGCTAATGACTGCCTTTGAGATTCCCTTTCCTTCCATATTCTTTTCCCCTCTTTCATAAGGTATTGTCAATTTAGAAATATTATATTACTATGTTAAAAGCATGTCAATTTTTTAAATAATGTAATTTATGTCTGCCCATCTACGTATACAGACATTGGAAAGGCAAGGTGTTTTTTATGGTGTTACAATGTCAGAATATTGAAAAATCCTTTGGGGAAAATACAATTTTAACTAATTGCTCATTTCATATAGAAGCTCAAGATAAGGCAGCCATTGTCGGAATCAATGGTTCTGGAAAGTCCACCTTGATGAAAATCATTGTGGGAGAGGTTTTGCCAGACAAAGGTAGTCTTTCTTTGTCTAAAAATATAACCATGGGTTATTTAGCCCAACACCAATCTGTACAGAAGAAAGAAACGATATTTGAGGAACTCCTTTCTGTGAAAGAAGATGTTTTAAATCTGGAAAAGCAAATGCGGGCTATGGAAGAACAAATGAAGAACCTGCATGGCCAGGCACTAGATAGGCTTATGACCCAATATTCTGTTCTTAGTGAACAATTTGAACAGGAAAATGGTTTTGCTTTAAAAAGCGAGGCCACTGGAGTTTTAAAAGGACTTGGTTTTTCCATAGAAGAATTTTCAAAAAAAATTGCCACCCTCTCTGGAGGAGAAAAAACAAGAATTGCTTTAGGGAAACTCCTTCTCTCAAAGCCAGATTTTCTCCTCCTTGACGAACCAACCAATCACCTGGACATGGATTCTATATCCTGGCTTGAGTCCTATTTATCTTCCTATGAAGGAACTATCCTTTTAGTAGCCCACGATCGGTATTTTTTAGACAAAGTTGTCCATAAAATTATTGACATAGAACATGGAAATGTTTCTGTTTTTGAAGGAAATTACACAACCTATACAAAGAAAAAGGAAGGACTTCGCCTTAGCGCCTTACACGCCTATGAAAACCAGCAGCAAGAAATAAAACGGCAAAAAGAGATTATAGCCAAATTAAAGTCTTTTAACAGGGAAAAGTCTGTAAAGAGGGCAGAAAGCAGGGAAAAGCTTCTAGATAAAATGCAAGTGTTAGAAAAACCAGCAGAGCTTATGGATAAAATGAACTTAAGTCTGGAACCTCAAAAAAAAAGCGGCACAGATGTTCTTACTATAACAAACCTTGGTAAATCCTTTGGTTCCCGCTGTTTATTCCATCACGTTGACTTTTCCCTTTACCGAGGAGAACATGTGGCTATTATTGGAAGTAACGGCGCAGGAAAAACAACCCTTTTAAAAATTATTGGGGGCTTTCTATCTCAAGATGAAGGAAAGGTAACCATTGGCTCAAATGTCCACATTGGTTATTATGACCAGGATCATCAAGTCCTCAGAGAAAACCATACTCTCTTTGAAGAAATTTCCCATTCCTATCCTTCCCTTACCAATACAGAAATCCGCAACACCCTTGCTGCCTTTCTCTTTATTGGGGAAGATGTATTTAAACAAGTGAAAGATTTAAGCGGGGGAGAAAAAGGACGTCTTTCCTTTGCAAAACTTATGCTAGGTCAGTCCAACTTCCTCCTTTTGGACGAGCCAACAAACCACTTAGACATGACTTCTAAAGAAATATTAGAAAAGGCCTTAAATCAATATAAAGGAACTCTTCTCTATGTATCCCATGATCGGTATTTTATTAATAAAACAGCCCATCGAGTTCTTGATTTACAAGATCAATCTTTGACAAACTACCTAGGAAATTATGATGATTATATAGAAAAAAAAGAAGCTGGAAACGAAAAATCTTCTTCCCATCCTGAACCTTCCAAACAATCATCTTCCCCTAAGGCAAATGCCCTTCTTTGGAAAGAGAAGAAAGAACAAGAGGCAAAAAAAAGAAAAAGGGAAAATGACTTAAGACGCACTGAAGAAGAGATTACTGCCTTAGAAGAAAGAACGACCGCCTTAGAAGAAGAAATGTCCCTTCCAGAAGTAGCTGTCCATGCTAAAAAACTCCAGGAACTGGCAAAAGAAATGGAAGAAATAAAAGACAGACTGGCTGTCCTCTATGAACAATGGGAAGGCCTGGTTACATAACCAAGCCTCCAAAAATATTAAGACAAAGAAAAGATCATCGATCCATTGTCTGGCGGATTGCTTTGATAAAATCTTGGCTGTTTTGTACACAAACCTCTTTTAAGGACGTAATCAAGGCCAAATCCTTTGTCATCTTTCCTTCTTCCATTGTTTTTATCGTTGCTCTCTCCAGCCTATTTGCAAATTCCACTAATTCACTGTTTTTGTCCAGCTCTCCCCTCTTTCTAAGAGCCCCGCTCCAGGCAAAAATTGTTGCCACAGAATTTGTAGATGTTTCTTCTCCTTTTAAATGCTTATAATAATGTCTCTGAACAGTGCCGTGGGCAGCTTCATACTCATAAGCTCCTTTTGGAGACACAAGGACAGAAGTCATCATAGCTAAAGAGCCAAAGGCAGAAGATACCATGTCGCTCATAACATCTCCATCATAATTTTTACATGCCCAAATAAATCCTCCCTTTGCTTTCATCACCCTGGCTACTGCATCGTCAATAAGCGTGTAAAAATATTCTAAATTCAACTCCTTAAATTTTTCCTCATACTCCCTTTCATAAATTTCCTGGAAAAGGTCTTTAAAGGTATGATCGTATTTTTTAGAAATCGTATCCTTTGTGGCAAACCATAGATCCTGTTTTAAGTCTATGGCATATTGGAAACAACATCTGGCAAAGCTCTCAATAGACTGTTCTGTGTTGTGAATTCCTTGGAGAATGCCTGGCCCTTGAAAACAATGAATTTCCTCCCTTATTTCCCTTCCATCTTCTCCCTGAAAGACAAGCTCTGCCTTCCCAGGACCTGGCACTTTTATTTCTACATTTTTATATACATCTCCATAGGCATGTCTAGCTAGAGTAATAGGCTTTTCCCAATTTTTCACACATGGTTCTATTCCCTTTACAAGAATAGGAGTCCGGAATACGGTTCCATCTAAAATAGCCCGGATAGTAGCATTAGGGCTTTTCCACATTTCCTTCAAAGAATATTCCTTCATTCTGGCAGCATTAGGGGTAATGGTAGCGCATTTTACCGCCACCCCATATTTTAATGTTGCTTTTGCAGATTCCACAGTCACCTTATCTTCTGTTTCATTGCGATGCTCTAACCCTAGATCATAGTATTCTGTTTTTAAATCAATATAAGGGGACAACAGTTCTTCCTTGATCTCGTTCCATAAAATTCTTGTCATTTCATCTCCGTCCATTTCTACAATGGGCGTAGTCATTTGAATCTTTTCCATTTCTTATCCTCCACATCCTTCCTCTGGATATTTGCCCCACCCTTTGGGGAGGGCAAGCTGCATAAACAGCTCTTTTTCTTTTCCGTGTATCATTGTAAACAATGATACACAGATCGTCAAGTAAAATCCCCTCACCCATAGAGCATTTTCCATACATTTAAAATGCCCCATCCTTGTTTATTCTTAGGCAGCCCCAAGTCTGTGGCGGAAAAGAGAAGGCGCTTTTTTACTTCCTTAGGGGTAAAATAAGGATAACGCTCCAAAAGAAGGGCTGTAGCCCCCGCCACAACAGGGGTAGACATAGACGTCCCGCTTTTTACAAAATATCCGGCTCCATTATTTCTTGTACTTACAATTTGGTTTCCTGGGGCAACAATATCTGGCTTACAAATACATTCCAAAGTAGGTCCTCTCCCTGAGTAATCCCTCTTTTTATTTCCATTCATATAGACAGGAATATAATCGTCAGAACATCCTACAGTTATAATTTTTCTGCTTATTCCTGGAATGGTAATGCTGCTTTCCTTTGGGCCATTATTGCCTGCAGCAGCTACAACGACAATGCCGGCCTCCCATGCTCTTTCCACAGCCTCTACAAGACAATAGTCTTCCTCTCTTTGTATCTTTGCTGTCGTTCCTACAGACACATTCAAAATCCGTATACGATACCTATCCCTGTTAGCAATAACCCAGTCAATTCCTTCTAAAATATCCGCCATATTTCCATTTCCTTCATAATCCAACACCTTCCCTATGAAAAAAGAACATTCTGGAGCCATTCCACAGTATTTCCCATGGGATGCCCTTCCTGAAGATCCTACAATGCCAGCAATATGGCTTCCATGACCATTGTCATCATAGACTTCTCTAGAATGATTTACAAAATCCCGAAAGCTCACAATTCTATTTCCAAAATCCACATGGGGATAAATTCCTGAATCTAAAATAGCCACACTCATTCCATTTCCATACCAATGACGTTCGTGGGCTTCATTGCAATAAACAATTTTTCTTACTCGATACACAGAAAAAAGATTCTCCCGGCTTTTCTATTACTTTATTCCGGGAGAATCTTATCTGTGAATACTATGAGATCCTTTAGGCTGTTTTTACTTTCTTTTTAGGCTGGGGATCTTTTTTTGCAAAGAGCACGACAGAAAGAGCGGCTAAGCCCACGGCTAAAAACCATTTAGGGTGAATTCCATCCCCTGTCGTAGGTGTTGTATCAAAAACATTGTTTGCTACTAAATTGTTTGTATCCACATAAAGGACGTAAGGTGAAAAATGAGTGGCTGTAAAAGATACACATGGCACCTGATTAATCATGGCAAATCTAGGATTTAAATCTTCCAATGTGTTATTTGCCCCAATACTTGCAGGCCTTACATTTCCACCAAACTGTACAAGCTGGTCAGGAAGAGGCAGAGTAATGTCTACCGTCATACCGTTTAAGTCTGTAATCTTATTCGTTCCTGTGGAATCATATAAACTAATATCCATAGGGAAGTAAGCAATGCTGTCTAACTGTCCATATACTTTGGAAAGAGATTCCTGGGAAGCATTTCTCGCCTCATCTGTATAAATAATACGAACAATATAATTTCCATCTGATCCATTTACATTTGCAGAAGATACATCCGGATTGCTAATGCCAGGCTGGCGGATATCTACCCCTGCATTGGTATTCCCTGAAGTTACTGGTGTCACTCCTGGCGCATTGGGAGCTATAGCTGGCAAAATAGGTGTGGTCAGCCCTGAAAGGGATCCATTACTGCTAGAGCTTGTTTTGCTGGAGCTAGACTTACTGCTTTTACTGGAACTGCTCTTGCTAGAACTGGTTTTGCTAGAACTGGTTCGCCCAGAGCTATTATTTCCTCCTCCCGAGGTACTTCCACTACCACCGCTGGAGCTTCCTGGTCCGCTAGACCCAGAACCAGTGCCAGAACTGGAACCAGAACTTCCTGTATCCTGAACATACTGGGCAACTAAAGTAGTATCCTTGTTAATACCTTCAAAAGAACCACTCCAGCCGGTAAATTTCCATCCAGGTCTGTGGTTTTCTGCTATTTCAGGCTCCTTCGCATCCAAACCTTCTAATATCGTCTGGGTGGACAAAACTTTCCCATCATAATCTAAAAATTCCACTTTATAGTACTTCAATTCCTCAATAGGAACAAAGGTCAAATCATAACCTCTCACATCTTTATATTTTTTATAATAAGTCTCAACAGCGCTCTTACTATATCCTTGCAGCTCTGTTCCTTCTGTTCCAATAAATGCTGTATCCCTGATGGACACACTGCGATTAGGAATATGGGCTGTCTGTATTGTGCTGTAAGCAAAGGCTCCCTCGTCAATACGATCTACGCTTTCTGGCAAAATACCTGTCTTTAACCCGCTGTAAGCAAAGGCTTCCTCAGGAATGGTTTCTAACAAGGTAGCTGTTTGGAAATCCGCTGTCCTTACATCTGGACATAATTTAAATGCCTGTTTTGCTATACTCGTTATAGTGCTTAAATCCGGGGTATCATTGGGAGGATAAACTCCATTATATGCAGGAAGCATTTCTAACACAGATGTTTTCTTTCCATTATCTACCCCATAGATAACTAAGTTTTCACATAATAAGTCTCCAGAAGCAAATTCTATGTTATTTTGTATTCCTGTACAAAGCTGGAATGGAGCAATCCCAAATCCACTTCGAGTCAATTTATCCGAAAAGCTTACCTTTTGAATAGCCGGGCTGTTAAAAAACGCCAAATCTGGCAATTCTGTTAATCCTTCTGAAACCACATTTCTCAACGTGTTGTTTCCAGCTAAAATGCCTACTACTGTATTGGCATAGCCTGTGGAATTTCCTGAAACAGTAGGCAGCTCTCCATAAGGTTTTGTAAAAATAGTATCCACGCCTTCTGGAATCGTCAAGTTTTGCGCTGCCGAGTCGTAGGCAGCAATGTCGCTCTGCTGAGATAAACTGGGACGGTTTACGTCTGGATTAGCAGGATCATTGTATAAAGCCTTTGGTTTATAGTCAATTAATGTGTTTTTATTACTAATATTTTGGATGTATAGTTCTGCTGGGAAAGGAGTTTTATAAGTCATTGGGACTTCTCCTTCATCTCCCCGGTATACACTTGTTGCTGGTGTTACATTCATAGCATATTGGAAAGGAGCAGAATCTAAAATCAATGGTCCTTCTAATATACAATATCCTGTATCAACATCTCCTATTTTAGGAACTTTTCCATTAGCATTTAAATGCCCTGCCTTATAAAAAGCCCAGTCTCCAATTTCTCTCACTTTAGAAGGATCTACAAAAATAACCTTTTCCAGTCTTCCACAAGATTCTAAAGCATGACTTTGTATAGTAAATCCTTCTGTATCAGGAATAGTAATTGTCCGAATTGTATTTACATCTCTAAAGATTGTCTCTTCAGTACGAATGTTATTTTTTTCTAAAATACCTTTTACAACAACATCTCCTACCCTAGAAGGAATAACCACATCAACAGGATTTGCCTCGGTTCCACTGCTTACAAAACCGTTGACCATTCCACTATTATTATCCACAGAGAGCATTCCGCCAGGTATGCTGCACTCATACCAAGGCTCCCATCTATCAGAAGGGCCCTTATCTAAACACTGCATAGGAAATCCCGTTCCATCTACTGTATTATAGTCAACGCTTTTCATAACATATTCATAAGCAGTCGTCTTTTTTCCTGTTTCTGAACCTGCGCTCCAAAATTTATATCCTGTCACGTAAAAATTATCTAAAACATTTTGTTCCTGTTCATCTCCATTTTTCAAAAACAAATCATCTGGTATGACAGTGTCTCTGTCCAATATAATCAAATTATATAATTTACATCCTAAAAAAGTCTCCTTAGGAATCTCCAGCTCCCAGCCATTTGTCCTATTATCCATAAAACCAACCTGTTTTAAACTAATACAATTAGAGAACACGCCAGCTCCATCTGCTACACCTAAGGTTTTTACATTTTGAGGAAGCAAATAAACATTTGTACCATCAGAATTTGTTGTACTAAAATTAGGATGGATGTTCATCTGAGAAGCAATACTTGCTAACTGACCAATTCTTTCCAAAGATCCACATCCAGAAAAGGCAGCATCTCCTATACTTAACTGAGTACTAGCTTCCATATCACCATCAAATGTAAAATCCGTTAGACTGGCACATCCCCTAAAGGCAGCTGTTCCAATATATTCTAAATTAGAATTTTCCTCAAGGGTTACTGTTCGTAAGCTAGTATTTTGAAAAAATGCATTATCCCCTAAAGACTCTACATCTGCTGGTATACGAACGCTTCTTAAGGCCACACAAGAAGCAAACGCAGAATTTCCAATATTTTTTAAAGCAGATGGAAAAACAACTTCCTGCACTCTCTGACAATTCTCAAAAGCAGAGTTTCCAATGTTATCTGTTCCATTTAAAACAAGGGTAACTAAAGCTCTACAGTTCTCAAAGGCATTATCATGAATAGATTGCAAAGCCCCATCTTGTGTAGCCCCATCTACTCCTTGCTGTGCCACTTTCAGCGTTGTCAATGTTGTATTGGATGCCCCCATCACGTTTTTCTCTACATTATTAACAATACCAGAAATAAAAATTTCCCTTAACTGCGTTCCATCAAAGGTATCTGTCTTTAAATTAGTAATACTTCCTTTTACGTGAAAAGTAGAAAGGGCTGGACAATTTCCAAATGATCTTTCTTCTACATTTTGTATCCTGCCATTCTCTATTGTAACTGTTCTTAAATCCTGACCATAAAAAGCTTCCCTTCCTATATTTTCCATATCTGTATTTATAATAAGTCCTGTAATAGATGTTCCCTGCTCATCGTTAGGATCAATTTTGAATGCTCCATCTGCCACTTCTTTTATGGCATCTGTAGGACTTCCATCTATATAAGTGGCTGTTGTATTAATTTCTATAATTGATGGTCTAGATAAATAAGTTCCAGGACGGTGTGGATTTTCAATTCTTGCAGCTGCATACTCGCCCATTGTAGCCAACTTCATAATAATCCCATCTTCAACATAATAGCCTTCCTTACACAATTTTGATGGATCATAAGTCCAATTATTGGAACTTACTGACGCCACTGCTCTTCTGGCTCTACTTTTAGGGGAGGATGAATCTTGTTCTTGTTCCTGGCTCTCCTCCTCTGTTTCCAAAACCTGGGCTTTGCCGCACTGCATACAGTGTAAAAGCCCGTCTCCATAGTTGGCGCAGTCTCCTAAACGGTTTTCTGCCGTACAATGCATACAGAGAAAGGTAGCGTCTGGATCTGTTACTTCCTCTCCACAATCTTTACAAACTATTTTTCCATTAAGGAGTTCCCGATTTAAATGTTCGCAGCTTGCCCGAAGTTCCTCCTCGCTTACTTCATAATCTCCTCGGTTCTCCTCTGTAATTTCTGTGCCTCCGCAGTGAGGGCAGACATAGTGAATTTCTTCCCGCATTCCTTCATAATGATCTCCCTTTTTCACATGCTTCAAAGGCTGGCCAATGTCCTGGGCCGATACTGTCGTGTCTATACAATTACATGTTATGTACTCTTCCCCTGTCACTGGATCGATCTGGGGATTAATCTGGCTGTATGAGACTCCACAGTCATCACAAATATAATGGGTGGCCCTGCCAAAGGCCCCCTCCTCACTTGCCGTATGACAGTCAGGGCATCGCAGCTGGACACTCCCTGCCTGTAAATACTGGGTGGGAATCGCCCCTACAATTAAGGCTGTGATCATTAAAATCGCAGCTAATGTTTTCCTAATGCTCCGTTTTAATGTCAGTCTCCTCTTTTTCCCTTTCTTTTTCGCCATTTTGATCCTCTCCTCTAACTTACCATATCTTTTTCTTAAGAAATTTTCTTTGCCACTACGACAAAACGTCCATCGTCTTCTGTATAATCACATGTGGACAGTGTCAAAAGCTGGTCTCCATAGTCTGCTGTCACTCCTGTATCATACAAGGATAATTCTTTCATCGCCTCTATTGCGGAGGAAAACTCCTGTTCCGAGGAGGCGTTAATAAATTGATAGTATTTAAACGTTATTTCCCCTTCATAAAATACCCTGGACAAAAAAGCAAACATTACTTCATAAGTCCCTGTCTCATAAATGGTGTCAAATTCAATCTTGGGATGCTGTTTATAATAGCTTTCGTTCTTATACTTTTCCAAAGAACCAAACATCTCCCCTGATTTCATATTATGGCCATAGATGATAATGTTGTCACTGGGCTTTAAGACGTCACAAGCATTGTCAACGAACAGGGTGCCATTTTTGTCATACTCCTGATTGAAATTATGATCAAGATAATACTCTCCATTGTTGGACTGCATAACTGGATAATCTATCTTTGTATCGGCAATTTTCAGCCATCCAATTAGATTTTTATTACGTAAATATAAACTTTTATATTTTTCCATAATTTCCGGTTTTTCCCCTGGCTCTTTCTTGCTGGGAATGACTTGGGTTATGTTCTCCTCTGCTGCCTCCTCCTTAATGAGAGATGCCAAGTTTTCCACCTTACTCTGTGTTCTGCCCGCCATAAAACAATAGAAAGCAAAATATCCAAGACAACCTACGGCAATTGCTGAGCTTATGCCCATAACAATGTTGTGCCTCAGCTTGTTCTCCTTTTTGCTACTTTTCTTTTTCCCATGGTAAAGTTTACCTTGGGAAAGTTTTCCCTGGGAAAGTTTGCCTTGGGAAGAGCCTTCCTTTATTTTTTGAATACTATCTTTTATTTCTTTTGTGAAGTCTTCGCCAATTTTTGAGTGAAATACAATAGATTTTTTTTCAATTGCCTCCTGTATTTTCAATAGGACCCTTAATTGGCTTAAATCAAACTTCTTTCGAATGCCTTCTATAATTGTTAAGTCTCTTTTGGCAGCATTAAAAGCTGTCGCCGTTGGGAATTCATAGTTTCCTATTGTCCATCTTCCTGCCATAAAGTGTCCCCTTTTTTCCTTTCCTTTCTTTCATTATTAACGGCTTTTTGCCAGAACGTTTTATTTCTTCCATAGGATATGTTCTTTTGCCCATACCCTTGCTATTAGAAATATATGTTCTATTTTATTGTACT
>CANOLZ010000040.1 GCA_947567075.1 uncultured bacterium | reverse complement strand
TAATCCTCTTGCATATATTTTTTACAGAGAAGTAGGAATTGTATGTGAGACTGTTTGTGATGAAAAAATTGTCATGGATCAACCAATAGAATTTAGAAAAAAGTATGGTAAACTTATTATTGATATTATAGAGAAAAAAGAAATATATAGTAATGCCTTAATTATTTCATTTAGTGGAAATAAAAAAGTAACAAAAGAAAGAATATTGATTATGAAGAATGTTAGAAAGCCCAAAATAGTTGTAAAGGCAATATCAATATCAGTTTTTATTTGTGCTGTTTTATTGGGATCTACTATGATCTTTGCATATGATGGAACTAAAGTTATAAAATGGGAACATAAAATTGGAAAAGTACAAAAGAGTTCAATAATTTCTTCAGATGGTGCTTTTAATAAAAGTAAAGTTCCACTTAATAATTTATTAGATGGTATAGTCTTTGAAGTGAAGGGTAATTTGAAAGAAGAATATATTTTTGTTCAAGAAAATGGTAATTATTTTGAGGTAAATAAAAATCAGCTTAATGGAACGTGTAATCATCCTGGTGTATCAGGTGTTATTTTTAGACATAAAATGTATTCATATGGTAGTTGCTTTCAAGTTTTAGATCAAGCGGTATATTGTACAGAATGTTCACATTTATCTATTTTAGAACATATTAATACAATTAAAAGTATAAAATGTCCCCATTATAAGGAAGATATAGATTCTTAATGTTATAGACTATATTAAATTAAATAATCTAAAGTTTTCGTTTAACTATTTATCAAAGTATCATTGAAGATAACATAAGTTATATTTTTTGTAATATATAAATATCATTATAAAAAAACTAAAATATTACTTGCTATTTTGAAAAGTATCTTACATATTATAAAAAATCTTTATTATGAACTACACATAATATAAAAATTTAGAGTAGGTAAAAGGAAGAACTATAGTTTGGAGAAGATTTCAATAACAATAGTATTACTATTGCTATTGAAAATGCAAACAAGTGAAATAATGTTTGTAATTATTTGAAATGAGATAATATGTATAGAAGTGGTTCATTTTTTAGAAATATATTAAAAAATTATGAAAGGGATATTTACAAATCTTATGATAAGTAAAGAATATAAAGTTGATTAACTATTGGCACATAGTATATTCTTCCATATATACTAAAAAGTATTAATTTGATTGGAAAAGAAGAGGTGTTAAATTATACCTTAAATCCATTTGACGCATAATATAGCTATATATAAAATGCGTTATCCTAATATTAAAAAATACAAAGGAGGTAATCGCCATGAATCTACATACGAAAAAAACAGTAGCCCCTATTATCATAACGGTAATTGTGATTTTATGGATTCTTGGCTATGGATATTCCATTTATATAATAAAGCCATCGTGGACGTATATTCTCATAGGGTTTGTAGTAATTTTGGCCCTTATAGGAGTCATGATTGCCATGTTTGTAGAAAGAATGAAAGAAATAAGGAGTGGAGAAGAAGATGATCTTAGTAAATACTGATTACATTGCAGGAAAAAATTTAGAAATGCTTGGGATGGTAAAAGGGAGTACAATACAATCTAAAAATTTAGGCAGAGATATTACCCAAGGATTTAAGACGTTGGTAGGAGGGGAGCTAAAGGCATATACAGAAATGATGAATGACGCCAGAGCTTTGGCCACAAAGAGGATGACAGAGGAAGCCCAAGGGTTGGGTGCAGACGCCATTGTGAATATACGCTATGCATCAGCAGCAGTAATGCAGGGGGCAGCAGAAGTAATGGCATATGGAACAGCAGTAAAATTTGTGTAATTTCTAAAATGACAAAAAGAGAAGAGATCCAGTATTTTTGGAACTCTTCTCTTTTTTTGTGAAACAAAGGGGAATAGATAGACGCTGCCCATGTCCTTGTACACAAATGGAAAAAAATGAAACCCACTTTCTTTTTGCAGACTAAACCCCTTCTTCCCTTGTATCCACTAAGGCTTTCGCAGTGGAAAGGAGAACGGAAATCTCTCTTGGAGTACACTTATAATGGATGAAATACATTAGTTGTTCAAGATCTGAAGAGAGAATGCTTTCTTGGGATGCGAATATACTATCGGCAGGGATGTTCAAATAAGAAAGCATACGAAAAAGAAGAGGATAACTGGGAGTTTTGTTTTCATTTTCAATGGCTTGGAGATAGCGAGGCGTAATACCTAACTTTTCGGAAAGTTCCATTTGGGTAAGATTCTTGCTTTTTCTGGCAGACTTAATGGCAGCACCAAGTTTTGTTGTAGATGTACGCATTTTTAAATCACCTCAGTAATAGTTTATAATTCGTATTACAGATTTGAAACGTTATAAAATGGAGTAAAAATAAAGAAAAAATGAGCTATTTTTTGTTTTGGGAAGAAAAATAAAATCCAAAATAGGTTAATTGCGTACAGGAAATGACAATACAATCCTTTTCATGAAACGATATTGTCCAATAGACAAATACTTCCTTGTAATTAAAAAACGAAGAGTTCCCATATTTTTGAAGCCTCCCTTTTCGGCTAAAGAGGGGAGTATAATTAAAAACTCTCCCCTCTTGTATCTACTAAGGCTTTGGCAGTGGAAAGGAGAACAGATATATCTCTCTGATTACATTTGTGGTGAATGAAATACAGAAGCTGTTCAATTTCTGAAGAGGGAAGACGTTCACAGGGAGAAAATATACTGTCGGCAGGGATATCCAGATAAGAAAGAATGCGAAAAAGTAGACTATAACTGGGAGTTTTGTTTTCATTTTCAATAGCCTGGAGATAGCGAGGGGTAATGCCCAGTTCCTCAGAAAGTTTCATTTGTGTCAGTTTCCTTCTTTTTCTGGCAGACTTAATAGCAGCGCCAAGTTTTGTTGTAGATGTACGCATTTTTAAATCACCTCAGTAATAGTTTATAATTTGTACTACAGTTATGAAACCTTTTAAAAATGCAACAAAATACCAAAAAACAGAGCCTCATTCTAGAATTTCAAAAGAAATATGTCATAGCAATATATTTTAGATTTAGAACGAACAGTTTGGAGATATGGAAGAAGGGGAGTTCTATATTTGCAAATAAAGAGAAGGACAAAGAAATTCAAGAGTAGGTACGAATAAGAAAATAGAGAAAATGTTTTATAGACATTATGAAAATACTTTGCTATAATAAACCAGTTAATATATTGATTTTTATATAAAAAAAAGAAAAGGAAAGGGAAAAACCCAATGGGTTAAAGGTGGTACTTTATTCCAGGAGATAGCTGTAAAATAGAATAGTTTGTATGACAAGTAAAAAAGTTTGAAAAAAAGCTACCAAAGATTCTAGGGGCATTGCTTTATAGATCTTCATTCTGTAGCATTAGGGGGGATAACTAAAAAATGAAAATAGAGCATATGGCTTTATATGTTAAGGATTTAGAAGGGGCAAAAAATTTTTTCACCACCTATTTTAATGGCAAAGGGAATGAAGGATATCACAATGTAAATACGGGCTTTCGTTCCTATTTTATTACCTTTGAAGAAGGAGCCAGATTGGAAATAATGAATAGACCAGACATAGTTGATGGGCCAAAATCCCATGTAAGAACAGGTTATGCCCATATTGCTTTTCGTGTTGGGAGTAAAGAAAAAGTAGATGAGCTAACAAGGAAACTCCAGCAGGATGGTTATGATATTATTAGCGGGCCAAGAGTAACCGGTGATGGATATTATGAAAGCTGTATCCTTGGATTTGAGGAAAATTTAATGGAAATAACCATTTAACACGAATCTATAGAAATATCAAAGATAGAGCTGCCTTTCTTTCTCTCTGCTGAAAGGAGAAAAAGAAAGGCAAGATCTTTGCATGGCTTAAGAAACTTCTTCCCTTGTATCCACTAAGGCTTTCGCAGTGGAAAGGAGAACGGATATTTCTCTCTGGTTACACTTATAGTGGATGAAATATAAAAGCTCCTCAAGTTCTGGAGAGAGAAGGCTTTCATGAGGGGCTAATACGCTGTCGGCAGGGATGTCTAGATAAGAAAGGATACGGAAAAGAAGACTAAAACTAGGAGTTTTGTTCTCATTCTCAATTCCTTGGAGATAGCGAGGGGTAATGCCCAGCTCCTCAGAAAGTTCCATTTGTGTCAGTTTCTTGTTTTTTCTGGCAGACTTAATGGCAGTGCCAAGCTTTGTTGTGGATGTACGCATTTTTAAATCACCTCAGTACTAGTTTATAATTCGTACTACAATTTTGAAACGCTTTAAAAATACGTAAAAACACGAAAAAATAATTCGTGTTCTTTTCATTAAGTTTAAATACAAGTCTTTCGTATAAAAAAAGGATGATCTTATCTCATAAGATCATCCGTAAAAAAGGAAGGAAAATTTTTATTTTTTAGAAAGAAATTCCTTTACTAATTGAATCATAGTGCCGGCTGTCTGAATCTGCCTTTTAGCTTCTTCCTTACTTGCAATATAAAATTCATCATAATCACTTGCATGCCTGATTTTTGCTGCCTTTGATATATTTCTTCCTATCTCTGGAGGAAAGATACCTGTACGAACATAATTTTTATTAAAATAGCCAATCGTATCTTTATGTTTTTTAAATGCAATGGGCTCTAAACATAAAATCGCTGTTAATGAATAATAGATAGAATAATAGGCTCTATTATTGGCAGCCTTTAATTTTTCATTGCAAAAAAGAAGTTGGGCAGTGTCAAGTTCTTCTTTAGCCCTCTCTAACTTATATTTTGCCAAATCCTTTTCATAAAACTTCTGGGTCATACTGCCACCCCGTCTTTTTCAATATTCATGAAAAAAGGATATACATGTTTCCATTTTTCATAAATTTGTAAACTTTGAATACATGGATTTATTTCTATTCCATACTGCATTTCAAAGTTATACGTAATGTCATAAACTTTGTCTCCATAGCTGCTTATTTCTTCTGGATCTATATCTGCCAGTATCATAATATCCATATCTGAGTCTTGTCGAAAGTCCCCTCTGGCATAGGATCCATATAAAATGATTCTGTTTAATTGTTCTCCTAATATTTGTGCAATTGCTTTTCGATATTTTTCTAACAAGATAGACAGATTATCTGGCATTTTACATCACCGCCTTTTTTATATTGTACCATGTTCTTTTTTGAATATCCATAGTTTCTTTTTTGCAAAGGAAAGGAATCGCCTAAGTCTCTTCTCTTGTATCCACTAAAGCTTTTGCTGTAGAAAGGAGAACAGAAATTTCTCTCTCATTACATTTATAATGAATAAAATACAAAAGTTGTTCAAGTTCTGGAGAGAGAAGACTTTCATGAGGAGAGAAGACACGTTCAGCCGGGATGTCTAGATAAGAAAGGATACGGGAAAGAAGGTTATAACTAGGAGTTTTGTTCTCATTCTCAATAGCCTGGAGATAGCGAGGGGTAATGCCTAGCTCCTCAGAAAGTTCCATTTGTGTCAGTTGTTTGTTTTTTCTGGCAGATTTCATGACAGCGCCAAGATTTGTTTTTGAAATACGCATTTTTAAATCACCTCAATACTAGTTTATAATTCGTACTACAGTTATGAAACGATTTTAAAATTCGTTAAAACACGAAAAAGTAATGCGTATTCATTCCATGGGTAATAGGTATAGTCACATTTTTCAATTTTTTCTGACAACACAAGAAAAAGAGAAAGAAGACGGAAAGTTCAGTATTTTTTCACTTACAGTTCTTATAGCAAAGTAAATTCCAATTTCATTATCTATTACCATTATTTTTTATTGACAAAGGAATACATATTTTGATAAAATAAAAAAAATCATGGGGAACGATGGGGTTTACATACAGATGAACACTATGGTTCTCTTTTTTTTAGTAAGAGTGAGGAGAAAGAAGGGCTGAAAATGTTAAACTATGTTATAAAACGTATTGGATTGGCCATTATAACCATTTGGGCAGTTGCAACCATTACATTCTTTTTAATGAATATGGTGCCAGGAGGCCCCTTTTTATCAGAAAAGGCAATTAGCCCTCAGGCTCAGGCAGCTTTGGAAGCAAAATATGGATTGGATAAGCCTTTATCTCAACAATATATTACATATATGTCTGATGCTATAAAGGGAGACTTTGGGGATAGTTTGAAGCAAAGAGGGCGTACGGTTGCGTCCATTATAAAGACAAAATTTCCTGTTTCAGCTAGAATAGGAGGAATTTCTGTTCTTGTCTCTCTTTCTTTGGGTATACCTCTAGGTTGTATTGCTGCCATTCAGAGAGGTAAGTTTTTGGATAGGTTCATTAGTGTGTTGGCTACATGTGGAATTGCAGTGCCAAGCTTTGTCATTTGTACAGTGCTCATGTACTTTTTAGGAGTGAAGTTAAGACTTTTGCCTACTATGGGACTTTTAAGTTGGAAGCATTATATTATGCCTGTTATCTCTCTTTCGTTTTATCCTACAGCATATATTATGAGACTGATGCGCTCATCCATGTTGGACGTTCTGGGACAGGACTATATGCGCACTGCTAAGGCGAAGGGACTTTCTCAAACAGTTAGTTTGTTTAAACATGCCTTAAGAAATGCTATTTTGCCAGTTATCACCTATGTAGGGCCTATGCTGGCTTACACATTGGCAGGAAGCTTTGTTGTAGAGAAGATATTCACTATTCCAGGCCTTGGGGGAGAGTTCATAGGGTCAATTACAGGACGAGATTACACAGTCATTATGGGTACCACCATTTTCCTGGCTACCTTACTCATTATAATGAATGTGAATGTGGATATTATATACAAATTAGTGGATCATCGAATTAAATTAAAGTAAATAGGAAAGTGGGAAAGGCATGATAGAAAATGAAAGAGAATCCAGTTAGTTTTCAACTAAAACTTACCCCAGACGACTTCCTGAAAGCTACGGAGGAAGAGAAGCAAAGTCTGGTTGTTATGAGAGAGAGCGTCAGCTTTTGGAAAGATGGAGCCAGACGTCTTATGAAAAATAAAGTGGCTATGGCCAGTATTTTGGTCATCCTTATCATTATGATTTTTTCTTTTATTGTTCCTTCTTTTTATCCTTATTCTTATAAGGAACAGATGAAGGGAGCGAATAATTTGAAGCCAATGGAGTATTCTGCGAAGGAGCAGGAGGCCATAGAGGCAGGGGAAAAGGTTTTCCCTCATATTTTTGGAACGGATAAGCTGGGAAGGGACTATGCTATCCGGGTAATGATGGGAAGCAGAATTTCCCTTTTAGTCGGTTTAATTGCAACGGTTATTATTTTGATCATTGGTTCTGCCTATGGATCCATTGCAGCTTATTTTGGGGGCTGGGTAGATATAATAATGATGCGGATTGTAGACATTATTTATACTGTGCCAGATATTTTACTTATAGTCCTGCTATCCTTTGCCTTAAAAGCTCCTTTGCAATCTTTGACAAATATTGCTGGATTTGGCTGGGTAAGGACAGTGGGAGAAAATTTAATTAGCATTTTTATTGTATTTGCCCTTTTATATTGGGTAGGAATGGCAAGAATGGTGAGAAGTCAGGTGCTTATGTTGAAGGAAAGCGAATATGTGACAGCAGCAAGAGCTTTAGGGGTGAGCAATGGAAAGATTATTAGAAAACATTTGCTGACAAATTGTATTGGAACATTAATTGTCACATCCACCCTTCAAATACCTTCTTCCATTTTTACAGAGAGCTTTTTGAGCTTTCTTGGGTTAGGAGTCGCAAAACCTCTTCCTTCTTTAGGAAGTTTGGCCAGCGAAGCCATCAATGGTTTAAATACCTATCCCCACTTACTTTTTATTCCAGCCGTACTCATCAGCTTGATCATTTTAAGTTTTAATTTGCTGGGAGATGGTCTTAGGGATGCATTTGACCCGAAATTAAAAAATTAGAAAGGCAGAGCACTGAAAATGGAAGATGATCAAAATGTGAAATGGTTAGTAGATATACAAAATGAGAGACTTTCCTTTTTTACCCCAGCAGGAGAGGTGAAAGCTTTAAACGACGTGTCTATCTCTTTGAAGGAAGGAGAAGTCCTAGGTATTGTAGGAGAAAGCGGTTCAGGAAAGTCGGTAACTGCATACAGCTTAATGGGCTTGACAGCCTATCCAGGAAAGCTTCTTGGGGGAACTTTGAAGTTCAATGGACATGAAATTGAGAAGATGACCGAGAAGGAATTAAGGAAAATGAGGGGAAATGAAATATCTATTATCTTTCAAGACCCAATGACTAGCTTAAACCCTGTTTATACAATTGGGAATCAAATTGAGGAAGTTATTTTGCTTCACACAGATAAAGGGAAAAAGCAGGCCAGAGAAAGAGCAAAGGAGCTTCTGGAATTAGTAGGCATTAACGAACCGGAAAAGAGGCTAAAGCAGTATCCCCATGAATTGTCTGGAGGAATGCGTCAAAGAGTGATGATTGCCATTGCCCTTGCCTGTGAGCCAAAGCTTTTAATTGCCGATGAGCCCACTACTGCTTTAGACGTGACTATTCAAGCTCAAATATTAGAATTGATGATGGAGCTAAAAGAAAAACTGGGTATGGCCATTATTATGATAACCCATGATCTGGGAGTGGTGGCAAGCATATGTGAAAAAATCGCTGTCATGTATGGAGGAAAAATTATAGAATATGGCACAACAGATGAAATTTTTTACCATTCAAGGCATCCCTATACAAAAGGGTTGATTCGCAGCATTCCCAGGCTGGATGTAAAGGAACACGAGAGATTAGTTCCTATTATGGGAAGTCCTGTGGACATGCTCAACCCTCCTATGGGCTGTCCTTTTGCTCCCAGGTGCGACGATTGCATGAAAATATGTATTCGCCAAATGCCTCCTATTACAAGACTTAGCCACACCCATACAACCCAGTGCTGGCTAAATCAGAAAGAAGAACAAAAAGGAGGGATGGCAAATGGGTGATCATCTTGTCCAAGTAGAACATTTACGCCAATATTTTCCTGGTGGAGGACTTGGAAAGAGAAAGAAGTTTATTCAGGCAGTGGATGACGTTTCCTTTTCCATTGAACGAGGAGAAACCTTAGGACTTGTAGGGGAATCAGGATGTGGAAAAACAACAACAGGGAGAACACTTTTAAGGCTGTATGAACCTACAGGAGGAAGATTTATATATGATGGAGATGTAATTTTTGACGTACAAAAGAAGGAGTTTGCACCTATGCTCCCCTATCGAAAAAAGATGCAGATTGTTTTTCAGGATCCCTATGCAAGTCTGGATCCCCGTATGACAGTAGGAGAGATTATTGGTGAAGCTATTGACGTTCATAATTTGGCGCCTAATAAAAAAGAGCGTTATCATATGATTATAGAAATGTTACAGAGAGTAGGGTTAAATTCCGAACATGCAAACCGATACCCCCATGAGTTTTCAGGGGGGCAGAGACAGAGGGTGGGAATTGCCAGAGCCCTGGCAGTAAATCCTGAATTTATCGTATGTGATGAGCCCATATCCGCCTTGGATGTTTCCATTCAAGCCCAGGTAATTAATATGTTCGAAGATTTACAAGAAGAGATGGGACTGACCTATTTGTTCATTGCCCATGATCTCTCTGTAGTAAAACATATTTCCAATAGGATTGGAGTCATGTATTTAGGCAGAATGGTAGAGCTTGCAGATAGCTATGAGCTTACAACAAATAGTCTTCATCCTTATACAAAAAGTTTGATCTCAGCAATTCCCATTGCTGACCCAAGAACCGCAAGAAAGAGCAGACGCATTATTTTGGAAGGAGACGTTCCAAGTCCTTTAAATCCCCCATCTGGCTGTCGTTTTCGCACCCGATGCCCCTATGAAGAGGAGAGATGTAAGGTGGAAATTCCAGAATGGAGGGAAGTTGAAAAAGGACATTTTGTGGCATGTCATTACTATGAGAAATGCCAGTAGAGACACAATATAAGATAGGCAATTACGGGTATCCGATAGTATAATGGATATGCGTAATGTTTATAAATAACCATTATTCTAAAGTAAGAGGAGGAAAATCAATGAAAAAGAGAGTGATTGCGCTCTTCATGTCAGCCCTCATGATTGCTGGTTTGACTGCCTGCAGTTCAGGTTCTACAAGCCAAACAGGGGGCACATCGGATTCTGCCAGTGATACTGGCAGCGAGCAAGGAGAAGCAGGGGACACAAGCCAGCCATCTGGCAGCAAAATCTTAAGTGTACAATTAGGACCTAACCCTGAAACCATTGATCCAGCTTTAAACAGCGCAGTGGATGGAGCAAATATGCTTCTCCATGCATTTGAATGTTTGCTTGTTGTGGATCAAAACGGCCAATTGGCGCCTGGACAGGCAGAAACATGGGAGACATCAGAAGATGGGCTCACCTGGACCTTTCATTTAAGAGAGGGGTTAAAATGGTCTGACGGCAGTGATTTGACAGCCAATGATTTTGTATACAGCTGGAAGAGAATCTGCGATCCTGTTGTAGCTGCTCCTTATGCAGAAACAGTATTAAGTATGGTAGCAGGATACGAGGAAGCCATTGGAGGGAACATAGACGCTTTGCAAGTGACAGCCCAAGATGATAAAACCCTTGTTGTCACATTGAGCAATCCATGTTCCTATTTTGGAAGTCTTGCTGCATTTGTGACATTGAGTCCTGTACAGCAGGCGACGGTTGACACAAACGGAGACTCATGGGCGACAGCTCCTGAAACTTATGTTTCCAATGGACCTTTCTATATGACAGAATGGGTTCCGGATTCCCATATTATTTTCAGCAAAAATCCAAATTATTGGAATGCAGATGCTGTTAAACTAGATGGTATTCGTTTTGCTTTAATTGAGGATGCCAATGCTGCTTACAGCGCATACCAGACAGGAGAAGTCTTAATGATTAAAGAGGTTCCTACAGAAGAAATTCCAAGTTTTGAAAACAATCCTGATTTCTATATAGACCCTATTATTGGAACTTATTATATCAGCTTAAATTTGAACAAGGAAGAGTTTCAAGATGTAAGAGTACGTCAGGCTTTAAGCCTTGCCATTGACAGAGAATATGTGGCCAACACCTTAATGCAGGGAACTTATTCACCTGCCAGCGGATTCATTGGTCCCGGATGGCTTGATACAGATGGTTCTTCCTTTGTTGATAAGGCAAATGGAGGACAACCTTATATTGATATTGATAGTACAAACTATGAGGCAAATTTAGAAAAGGCAAAAAGTTTATTAGAAGAAGCAGGATATCCTGGGGGAGCAGGCTTCCCTTCTATTACGTACACCACAAACGATGCAAGCTATCACACAGTAGTGCTTGAATATTTACAGCAAGCATGGGGAGAGTTAGGCATTGATCTTGGGCCAAATGTTGTGGAATGGTCCAGCTTTACGCCAATGCGCCGCAATGGGGAGTATGACGTAGCCCGCAATGGATGGGTTGGGGATTACAGTGATCCTTCGAATATGCTGGATGTGCTTTATTCTTCCAATGGAAACAACGACGGTAAATTTAACAGTAAGGACTTTGATGCAGCCATGGATAGATCCAGAACAACTTTGGATCCAGAAGAACGTTCCAAAGCTCTTCATGATGCAGAGGATATATTGATGAATGAAGTTGGCTGTATTCCCATTGCATTTTATAATGACTTCTGGTTACAAAGCGAGAAAATTACAGGTTCCTGGCATTCGCCTTATGGATACTGGCATTTTATGTATGCAGATATTACAGAATAATATTTCATAAAAATAGGGAGGGCAGCTTTTGCTGTCCTTCCTAAAATACTAAGTATGGATGATTACCAAGGAGGAAGCGATGGCAGTTTATAAATGTAGTGTATGTGGATATATTTATGATGAAAGTAGAGAGGAGAAACCCTTTTTAGAGCTACAGGCTTGTCCAGCCTGCAGGAAGCCGGCAGAGAATCTGCTTTTAGTGGAAGAATCTGGGAAGGATTTTGATAGGATGGAAAAGGAAGCAGAGAAGGAGAATGTCCGAGGGACGGACTTAAGCTATGACAAAGCCTATGCCAGACAAGATCCCTCTTCTAGGTATATGGATGAAATTCATCAAATGGCAGTTACAGGAAAGTCTATTGGGGGTTCTATGGGAACGAAAATGCCTATGCCCAATTGGGACGACATATTGCTTTTAGGAGCCCAGTTAAATCCTCCCCCTTTACATGATGGGGAGCCAGTAAGCACCTTGACTGTAATTGGAAAAAATGCAAAAAAACCAATGGTCATCAACAATCCTGTCTATATTTCCCATATGTCCTTTGGAGCCTTGTCAAAGGAAATAAAAATAGCTCTTGCAAAAGGCTCCGCTATGGCGAAAACAGCTATGTGCAGTGGAGAGGGAGGGATCTTGCCTGAGGAAAAAGCAGCGGCATATAAATATATATTTGAATATATACCTAATAAATATAGTGTCACCGATGAGAATTTAAAATCTTCAGATGCCATTGAAATTAAAATTGGACAGGGAACAAAGCCTGGAATGGGAGGACATCTTCCAGGAGAAAAGGTAACAGAGGAGATAGCGGCAATTAGGGGGAAAAAGCCTGGACAGGATATTCAAAGTCCTAGTAAATTTCCTGAAATAAATGGAAAAGAGGACTTAAAGGAAATGGTTCATATGCTGAGGGTTCGTTCAGATGGAAGACCTATTGGAATAAAAATTGCTGCTGGACGGCTGGAAAGGGATTTAGAATACTGTGTTTATGCAGAGCCAGACTTTATTACCATTGATGGAAGAGGAGGAGCTACTGCTTCCAGCCCTCTGCTCTTAAGAGAGGCTACTACTCTTCCTACTGTTTACGCCCTTTATAGGGCAAGGAAATATTTAGACTCTATCCGTTCAGACATATCCCTTGTCATTACAGGGGGACTGCGAGTATCCGCTGATTTTGCAAAAGCCATTGCTATGGGAGCAGACGCAGTTGCCATTGCATCAGCAGGATTAATTGCTGCTGCCTGCCAACAATATAGAATATGCGGAAGCGGAAACTGTCCCGCAGGAGTTGCTACACAAAATAAAGAGCTGCGTTCTAGAATGAACATTGATATTGCTGCAAAAAGAGTAGGTAATTTCTTAAATGTTTCCTTGGAAGAACTGAGAACTTTTGCAAGAATTACTGGCCATTCATCCATTCATGATCTCAGCGTCGATGACTTAGTCACAATAAATCGGGAAATATCTTTATATACAAATATTAGACATGCTTAATATCCTAATCGTAATAGGTCTTCTTTTTCGTAGAAGGCCTTTTTTTATGACAATAGAATCCTCTCAGAAAGTGAATTCTTTGATTATAAGAAAAATTGGACATTGTCCTTTAGAAAATGTAAAACCTAGTTGACAAATGGAAAAATTGGGAATATAATCTAATTCATATAATACATATTGAAATAGTAGGAAATAAATTTCCGAAAAAAGATATGGACAGAAAGGGGTAAAGGAGCATGAGCAGCAATCAAAAAGACAGAGTTTATCTCCCAGTGAAAGAAGAAGGAAGAAAAAGGACATTTAAGTGGTCAGACTTGTTCTGTACAGAAGATTATCTGGCAATATGGATAGGCTTTTTCTTTATTATATTCGCATCTATAGGAGTGATAACAGGACGATACGATTTTAGAGGGGCACATTTCTCAACATGGGGAAATGGAATTCCCTTTTCTAGTATTTGGTCATGGAAATTGGCAGGAAGATTACTCTATACAGGAGTTCTCTTTGGCTTACTTTTTACAATAGGAAGCTGGCAAAAGGGGATTTCCATTAAAAAGTATTTGCCTGCTTTTGGAGGAATGTTTATTTTGGCAGTTCTTGTAAGAATGATAAGTGCAGAATATACGTTAAACAGGTATTTAGAATGGGCGTTTTTTGCCCTTGTTCTAGGACTTTTTGTTTCAAATACAATAGGAACTCCTAAGTGGATGAAACCAGCCATGCAAACAGAGTTTTATATTAAAGTGGGACTAATGATGATGGGATTTTCCGTTTTGTTTACCCATATTGTCCGCTTTGGGTTATATGGACTAGGGATTGCCTGGATAGTAACTCCCCTTGTTATCATTTTTATGTGGTTTTTTGGAACGAAAATATTAAAAATAAACAATAAACCATTGGTTATTACTATAGCGGCAGCTACAGCTGTCTGCGGGACAAGTGCAGCGATTGCTACAGGGGCTGCAAGTAAGGCGAAGAAAACCGATTTGTCCTTGTCGGTTTCTATCTCTATTATTTTCACAGTCATTATGATGGTAGTAGAACCTTTACTTATTAAGGCAACAGGAATGAATGAGATTATGGGAGGAGCCTTAATAGGAGGGACCATAGATTCAACAGGAGCTGTTACTGTTGCTGGGACAGTCCTTGGGGAGGTAGCCCAGACATCTGCTGTTCTTGTAAAATCCATTCAAAATGTTTTAATTGGGTTTATTGCCTTTGCTGTAGCTATTTTTTTTACATCCCAGGTGGAGAAAGAAAAGGGAGAGAAAAGAGAGGTGACTATAGGGGAAATATGGCGTCGTCTGCCTAAATTTATTCTTGGCTTTTTTGCCGCCTCTCTCATGGCTTCCTTTTTCCTACAGCCCCTTGCAGGAAAGGAGACAGTTTCCTCCATTAACTCTGTATTAGATACCCATAAAAATTGGGCCTTTGTATTGGCCTTTACAAGTATTGGATTAGAGACCAACTTTAAGGAAATTGCAAAACAGTTTCAAGGCGGTAAACCATTAACATTGTATATCGTTGGACAGTTATGCAATATTATTCTTACCTTTCTTGCTGTTTGGCTTTTACTTTCTGGTCAATTTTTTCCAGTGCCCAACTTGTCTATTTAATAATGAGAAAGAGTATAGGTATGAAAAAGAAAAAACATCTATTGAAAAAAATTCCTTTATATGTGAAAATCTTAAATGGGATAGGAGTTCTAGGAACATTTTGTGGAGTATTAGGGGCTGTTCTTATCATGAGTCAAAAGTGGGGATTAATAGAAAGCCTTCCTTTTGGAGGAGGAGCCTATTATTACACCGATATCCCAGGATTTGAACAATGGATGGACGCTGTTTATTATCCCAGTGACTTATCCCCTTGGATAATAGGAATCTTATTTTTGATCTGGGGATTTCTCATGTACCAGCTTTGGAAAAAGATAGATAAGCTGGGAGATAGGTAGTACCTGTGCCTCTAAGCATCCACAAACTTGATATGGGTGAAAAACTACCCAGAAATGAGGTAAAAAATGGATTATAAAATGGAAACACAATGTATTCATGGAAAAGGAGGAAGGATAAAGGAGCATTCAATGGGAGCTGTCAGTATGCCTATTTATCAAACGGCAACCTTTGCCCATTTAGGAATAGGAAATTCTACAGGATACGACTATTCCAGAGAAAGTAATCCAACAAGGGATGAATTGGAGAAAATTGTAACTTCCCTAGAGGGAGGAGTGGATACCGTAGCCTGCTCCTCAGGAATGGCAGCGATAATGATGTGTTTAGAATTGTTTTCTCCAGGAGATCATATTTTATGTTCTGACGATTTATATGGGGGCTCTGTCAGAGCTTTTCAGACAACAGGAGTCAAGAGGGGACTGACCTTTTCCTATGTGGATAGCTCTCATTGGGAATGGGTGGAGGGAGAAATTACAAAAAATACAAAGGCTCTTTATATTGAAACTCCTAGTAACCCTACAATGAAAATTACAGATCTTTCTAAAATGAGGGAACTGGCGGAGCGATATGGCCTGTTACTCATTGTAGACAATACCTTTCTCACTCCTTATTTTCAAAATCCCTTTGCTTTTGGAGCAGATTTGGTTGTCCATAGCGGCACAAAGTTTTTAGGAGGACATAATGATACATTGGCAGGATTTCTCTGTACATCTAGGGAAGAGTTGGCCCCCAAAATTCGATATCTATATAAAACAGTAGGAAGCTGCCTTTCCCCTTTTGACAGTTTTCTCCTTTTAAGAGGCATAAAAACATTGGCGCTTCGAATGGAAAAACAGCAGGAAAACGCCCTGACCATTGCAAAATGGCTTCAGAATCATAAAAAGGTAAACCAAGTATATTACATAGGTCTGCCAGAACATCCAGGACATGACATAAATCTTCAACAGTCCAGGGGATTTGGAAGTATGATTTCCTTTTCCACCAATACAGAGGAGACGGCCAGAAAAGCATTGGAAGGAATAAAGCTTATTTCCTATGCAGAAAGTCTTGGGGGCGTGGAGTCTTTAATGACCTATCCTTTACTCCAAACCCATGGGGATGTGCCAAAGGAGATAAGGGAAAAGCTGGGAATTACAGAAACATTTTTAAGACTTTCTGTAGGGATTGAAAATGTAGAAGACTTAATAGCAGACTTAGAAAAAGCTCTTTCCTAAAAGGATGGACCATTGTGATCCCACAAGGCATTTGATATAATAGTACAAATGTTGTTTTTTAGAATGGAGGATACACATGGACAAAAAGGAAATGCATATGACCCATGGAGTAATAACAGAGAGGGAAAAAGGAGAACAAGTAGAAAAATTAGTTTTACCTCGTACTATTCACCTTGTTCCCATGGATTATTTAGACGGTTTTGCCGTTCGGCCAGGTTTTTATGAGATAAATGGAGCCACTGCCATTCCTGGAGGAGTGAACTTTACAGTATACTCCCATGGAGCTACAGCCATTGAACTTTTACTCTTTCGAAGAGAGGAAAATGAGCCTTTTGTAATACTTCCTTTTCCAGAACATTACCGAATTGGAAATGTTTACTCAATGATTGTCTTTCAACTAAATATCGAGGAGTTTGAATATGCTTACAGGGTAGATGGACCTTATGAGCCAGGAAAAGGTCTTGTGTTTGATCGAAATAAATATTTGTTAGATCCTTATGCAAAGGCAGTCACTGGGCAGAGCCAGTGGGGAGAGTCCCTCCCTAGCGGGCAGCATTATAGGGCCCGGGTAGTCAAGGATGATTTTGACTGGGGAGATATGGGACAGCCTTTGCTTCCTATGGAAGATCTAATTATTTATGAGCTTCATGTTAGAGGGTTTACAAAGGATTCTTCCTCAGGAGTTCTCCACCCAGGCACTTTTGCAGGACTTATGGAAAAACTCCCCTATTTGCTGGAGCTGGGAGTGAACGTCGTTGAGCTTATGCCTATTTTTGAGTTTGACGAAATGCAGGATTATAGGGAAGTAGATGGAGAAAAGCTTTATAATTACTGGGGATATAATACAGTAAGCTTTTTTGCTCCCAATACAAGTTATACTTCTAGCAAAGAATACAACAGGGAAGGAAATGAGTTGAAAAACTTAATACAAGTGTTCAACCGCCATGGAATTGAAGTGTATTTGGACGTAGTGTTCAACCACACAGCAGAAGGAAATGAAAACGGGCCTTTTTTCTCCTTTAAAGGGTTTGACAATAATATTTATTATTTGCTTACTCCAGAAGGAAAGTATTACAATTTCAGCGGTTGTGGAAATACCCTCAATTGTAATCATCCAATGGTGCATCAAATGATATTAGACTGTCTGCGCTACTGGGTTACTACGTATCGGGTAAATGGATTTCGTTTTGATTTAGCTTCTATTTTAGGTAGAAATGAAGATGGAAGTCCTATGAATAAGCCTCCTCTTCTCCAGTCTCTTGCCTTTGATCCTATTCTTGGAGACGTGAAGCTCATTGCAGAGGCATGGGATGCAGGGGGGCTATACCAGGTAGGTACGTTTCCCGCATGGAATCGCTGGGCAGAGTGGAACGGAAGATATCGAGACGATCTGCGCCGTTATTTAAAAGGAGACGAGGGAATGGCTCAGGCTGCTGCCCTTCGAATTATAGGTTCCAGAGATATATATGAAGTTCACAATAGAAAAAACGCTTCTGTTAATTTTATTACCTGTCACGACGGATTTACCCTTTTTGATTTATATTCTTATAATGAGAAACACAATGAAAAAAATGGGTGGAACAACACAGACGGGGCAGGGGATAATAACAGTTGGAACTGCGGGATAGAAGGGGAGACGGACGATGAAGAAGTTAATCATTTAAGACGCCGGCTTATCCGAAATGCATTTGCCATTTTAATGTGCAGCAGGGGCATTCCTATGTTTTTAGCTGGGGATGAGTTTTGCAATACCCAGTTTGGAAATAACAATGCCTATTGTCAGGACAATTTGACTTCCTGGCTGGATTGGAACCGGCTGGAAGAAAATAGAGATATTTTTCAATTTTTCAAATATATGATTCAATTTAGAAAAAAACATCGGGTATTACGGGCAAATATAAGTGATGGGGCATGTAATTTCCCTGATGTAAGCTTTCATGGAATGGAGCCTTGGCAAAATCAATTTGCCTCTCATGAAAGATATGTAGGCGTTATGTTTGCAGGACATGAGAGAAATACAGGACCTGAGATTATTTATATTGCATCTAATGCTTACTGGGAGGAATTGGAGGTAAAATTGCCCATGCTGCCTGTATCCATGTGCTGGGAGCAGGTTGTGGACACTTGGGAGAAAAGCCAGAGTACGAAAAAAATGGATAAGAACTGTTTTACAATTCGCCCAAGGAGCGTTATGGTATTTGTGGGAAGATAAATAAGAAAAAAATCTTTCTTGGGGAGCCTTTTGTATAGAGGGTGTCCTAAAGTCTTGTATCTCAATAAAATGATTGTTGTATTTATAACGGTGTAGCTATGGCTATGCCGTTTTGATTGTTTGGGGCAAGATCCTGTTCTCCTTTGAGGAGTTTTTCGCTGATCCGAGAAACGGAACTTTGGAAAACAAATAAACCACCTGTTCTGTGCAACATCATAAACTTAAGAAAATATGGCATGTAATTGAGGAATACTGTACAAAACTTTTTAAAACAAATCTAGTTACATCTAAAAATGCCTATAAATTCCTCTGAACTGGACGATAGGCATTTTAGAAACTATTCTTTTGGCTAGTTTTATATTTATTGAAAAGGTTCTTCATTTATTTTGCATTTTTTACTGTGCA
>CANOLZ010000039.1 GCA_947567075.1 uncultured bacterium | reverse complement strand
CCTTCAGTGCGCCTTGTGGGCGCAAGCAGGTAATAGCCCCTTATAGGGGCAGAGCAAGCCAGTGGTCTTGACTTATAGTGTTAGACAAAGACTTTTTAAACTATGAATATGGAATTACTGCATTCCGTTAAGCCATCTTGAAAACTGTTCTAAAACGGTAGTGTATAATTCCTGATCACTTGCTTTATCAAGATCCTTCATCTTTGAAAAACCTGTGTTATCTCTTTTCCTTCCAGGAATATTGTCAAGTTTCATAAGATAATCAAATTTATCCTTTCCAATTCCAATAAACTGTATAAATACATTCATTTCCGAACATTTCTTAATAATAGTATCTGTTTGTATTCTATCGGCATTTGCTCCATCTGTTATAAATAAAATAAAAGTAGGATCGCCCTTGTCGACAAGAGCTTCTGTTTTCACAGATTTTGCGCCAAATCCAAGAAAGCCCCCCTCTTTATAGGAATTTCCTTCAATAATTGCACGTAATACGGGGGCATAATTTGTACCTCCCATAGAATATCCGGCAGTATTGACTACTGTTTCAACATAGTTTTCGTAGTTGTCCAAATTAAGATCCTTTAATTTTCTGTAGTCAGATTGAAAAAGATAAACATCAATGGATCCATTATCATCAAAGGATAACCCCAAGGGAACAAGACGGTTCATTGTGTTTTGCACCGTTCCATTGGAATACAATTTATACATGGATCCACTGTAATCAATGACAAGGACAACTTTTGCTCTTGTAGATCCTAAATCAATATTACTTTTTTCGCTAAGATCGACAACACATTTGGAAAGATTTACAACATGTTTCTCAAGCTTCGCCTTATCTTTTGATAAGCTAATCTTTCCCATCATTTCCTTAGTTAATTCTTCTTCGGTTTTTTTTAGTTCTACCATTTTTTCTACCTATGCCTTTCTTTAATCCATGGAAACTTTGACCCCGCTTGGCCTCTCTGAAGGTTGAATAATGACAGTGACATTTGAACCGCCATGCCATTCAAATTGGTAAGACTCGCCAGATGTTTGGCCAATGAAAGTTTTCCATGATACATCTGCAGTAACTTGTGGATCACAAGGCCCATTTCCAACCCAGCAGATAACTGCATCAGGATCTACGGAAATGGTGTTATTGGCGTTCACATTACTAAGGACAATAGGATTGCCATCAGACAGAACAGCTACATATGCATTGCTGCCTTTGGCAGTAAGAGTAGAAGTGGCAAGACCTTTCTGGGAAAGAATGCCTACCCCTATAAAGCGCACACTGTAATGACAATCTTGAGTAAAGGCTAAAATGTTTTCTGACTCTACGGAGATGGTCTCTCCTTGAGCAAGATGATAAATGACAACATGTTGTCCCTGATTGGCATAATATGTAACGGAGTCACCATGAAAATTTACTTTCATCAGAGGAAGATTTTCTCCCGTTATCCTTCTGGCAAGCTGCCCAAGGATGGCCTGTCCCAGGCTGTTTTGGGGACCAACCATAACTTTTTCAAATTTATAATTTTTTCCTCCAGCATTTTCGCCAGCAATAAAAGAGCCGGCTTTTGTAAAAAGTACATCACTGCTGGTACATGTGACTTTGAGGGTAAGTTCATTAATGGTTTCAAATTGTAGCATTGCTCCTCCTCCTTTGGGGAATGGATTTGTTATGGGCAGTAACCTTATCCTTTTTATATTACTTGAACTCCGTACAACTTACATAGACCAGAGAGATCCCTTAAAACCCCATTTCCAATGGCATTGAATTTCCATGTATGATTGTATTGATACAGTTCACCTATCATCATTGAAATGACATTAGAATAGTATTCTTTCATTTTAAAACTAACAAGTTCGGTATGGTCTATGGGATTGATAATTCGGATATAGGCGTCTTTTAACATACTGAAATTAAGATGTTTCTCTAATGCCTCGTGAATAGTAAGGACAAAAACAATCTTTGTTACATGGGGGTTTAACTTTGTAAAGTCAATAGAAATGACCTCCCGATCATCGCTTTGATCCATGAAAAAGACAGTACTCCCATCAGGACTTTTTTCCTGACCATAGAAAACAAACCAAGCATCGCCTATGACTTTTCCTGTATGGTTGAGAAGAAAAGCAGAGACGTCCACATCGCAGGCTGGATTTGTCACATTCCATCCTAATCGCACTTGAATTTTTCCTAGCTTTTCAGCAGGTGCAAGGGAAAATTTTTGCCCTTTTTGTATAGGATTTATGAGTACAGGACAAGGCTTACTAGATATGGTAGGAGTTGGAGGAGAGCTTGGCATGGAATGTTGATTGCAATGATTGGATTGGCATATATCTGGATTCCTAATGGAAACCCTTCCAGGGGCAATAGAAGAAGATTTCCTGTCATTTAATGATTGAATAGTTTGAGAAGTTTTTGGTTCCTGTACAAACTGTTGATTGATGGATAAGATGCTTTGTCGATTCAAAGGTTTTGATGATTTCATTGGAATATTCATGATAGGTTATGTCCTCTTCAAGTTTCAATAAAATACATTCACTATTGAATTATAATTTTACTTTATGATAGAAGAAATGTCAAATAATTTGACAAAATTCTGCATTAATTTTTTCCATACTAAAAAAAAATCGAAAAAAAGGATTTTAATATAAGAACCATGATTCTTTTCTCAAAATAAAAGACATCTCTGCTCTAAGACAGGGTTGGAAAAAGTATAATTTCCAACAAATAATTCCGTTTCTATAACGTATTGAATTTGTTTTTCCTGCACAATGGGTAAGCACCATTTCCACACGTTTTCAAGCCCACTAATGTCTACTTTTTTGCATAGATAGTTGCCTTCTGGAATGTGTATAATATGATCATGCTTTTCTTCTTTATGACTAGAAATGCAAAGGTCGACAAATAAATATTGTTTCCACTGTCCATTTTTACGTTTCAGAAGGGTTCCTCCGCTGTTTCCAAGGCAGTGTCCAGAACCGTGGATTTGCAAAATCAGTTTTTTAGTTAGCTGTTGAAACTCCTCACACCTTTGGGTTCCCTCATAGGGGATAATCCAACAAACTCTGGATGGTAAAAAGTACTCTCTAGGTTTGGAACTATGATAGCTGACTTCTGAGCGTTGGATTTCTGCCTGCATTGTTTTCATACGGGAAAGACTTTCCTCCATGATAGATAGTTTCTTTTTAATAATGTTTGTTCCCTGTTCCAGGAGGTGGGCATATCCAATTTGTCCCTCTCCCTTGTCTGTAAATTGATGGAATTGTTTTAAGGGAATGTTGAACTCTACACAAAAGGAAATGGCGTCTACAATGGCTTTTTGCTCAAAGGAGTAGTAGCGGTAATGGGAGTCTGGATCTACAAAGGCAGGTGTTAGTATTCCAAGCTTATCATAGTAACGGAGAGATTGAATATGAACCCCAGTTATTTTTGAAAGCTCTCCAATGGAAAGCAGATTGTTTTTCATAAAGATGTCCTCTCTTGACTCTCCTATTATAGAAGAGTTTATAATAGGTACTATATCTAATTGTATGTACAATGTCAATAATCCCTTGTTCTTTGTATCTATGGAACAGATGGGGGACTGTAAGGCTGCAAAAATATAGAGGAGGAGATTATGAATCTTCAAACAGATAATATTCCAAAAATCTTTTTTAAGTACCTGGTGCCCAGCCTGTTCAGTGGGCTGATTATGAGTGTTTATTCCCTGGTGGATATGATTGTTGTAGGACAATATGAGGGCTCCCTTGGAACAGCGGCTCTAGCCTGTGTTTCTCCCTTTTGGACATTTTTTTGCTGTTTGAGCGTACTGTTTGGAAATGGAGGAGCCATTTTGTTTAGCAAGGGGAAGGGGGAGGGAAAAGAAATGGAGAGCAAAGAAGTCTTTACAGTTTCCTTTCTTTTCCTTTTGATAATCACTCTTATTGTTTGGTTTATCATTGTTGCATTTGATAAACCATTGCTTTTCTTATTTGGGGCAGATGAAACGTTGATGCCCTTAGCTCTTTTATATAAGGGATGGTTAAAATGGGGAATTCCCCTCTGGCCTATTGGCTATTTTCTTGGAATGTTTATTCGCAATGATGGCTCTCCTGCTTTGGTAGGTTTTGCAACAGTCTTAGGTGGTATAGTGAATATATTAGGAGACTTTTTTCTTACATTTACTTGTAACATGGGAATGGAAGGGGCGGCCATTGCCACTGTGGCAGGTCAGGCCATAGTTTTTCTTATTCAATTGATTCATTTTTTTACAAAAAAGAATACACTCTCCTTTATAAAAATAAAAACCGATTCTTTATTTAAAATGGGAAGAAAAGTTCTATCAATTGGATTTTCCTCCTTTTTCTGTTCTATAGGAATGGGGTTTATTACTATTTTGTTTAATAATCAGATTATGAGCCTATTTGGGGCAAAGGAGCTGGCAGTGTATGGCGTTTGTGGAAATCTTTTTACCTTAATGCAGACATTTAGTTATGGAATTGGAAATGCCGCTCAGCCTATTGTGGCAGAGAATATGTGAGGGAAACAAATGGAACGGGTTTTATGGACAAGAAATCTTGGAATCATGGTGGCCCTTGGAATTGGGTTCTTTTCTTCTATAATAGCAATGTTGTTTCCAATTCCCATACTGAACTTGTATATGGAGGCATCTGTTGAAATACAAGAGGCTGCAAAGGAAATTTTACCTAGATATTTTTCCTGTTTTCTGTTTGTTCCATTGAATGTATATGGAACATATTACTTACAAGCAGTGCAAAGAGTAAAGGAGTCTACCATTCTATCCCTCCTTCGAGGCTTTGTGTTTAGCGGGATTTTCTTATACCTGTTCCCTTTTTTCTTAGAAGGAAAGTCCCTCTGGTATGTTATGCTTTTGACGGAGCTGGCAACGGCTGTCATCCTCTTTTTTATGTTTCGAAATAGAAAAGATATATTAAAGGAAGGAGAGTGACAACGCCTTTTCCTTTTAAAGAATAGGAAATTTTCTTGGAAAACATCTTCCTTTTCCCATATTTAAAAATATGATAAAATAGTAAAAATAAAACATCTCAAAATCTTTCAATGAAAGAAAAATGTTTCCAGGATAGATAGGGTCAGTCATGGAGCAACAGAATATCCATAGTTATATAAAGGAGCATGAGAAATGATTATAAGAAACGAGGAAAAAAGAGATTATAAAAAAGTAGAGTCTATGACAAGAAAGGCTTTCTACAATTTATATGTTCCAGGATGCGTAGAGCATTATTTGGTTCATAGAATGCGGGAGCACAAGGACTTTATACCAGAATTGGATTTTGTCATAGAGCTTGATGGACAAATTATTGGAAATATTATGTATACAAAGGCCAGGCTAGTAGACGAAGAAGGAAAAGAAAAAGAAATTCTAACTTTTGGTCCTGTTTGTATTGATCCAGCATACCAGAGAAAGGGGTATGGAAAGAAGCTAATGGAGTATTCCTTTGAGCAGGGGAGAGCGCAAGGTTATGATGTAATTGTCATATTTGGAAGTCCTGTAAATTATGTAAGCAGAGGTTTTAAGAGCTGTAAAAAGTACAATGTCAGCCTGGAAAATGGAAAATATCCAGTGGCTATGATGGTAAAAGAACTCATTCCCCATGTGTTAGATGGAAGAAGGTGGTTTTACAAAGAAAGCCCTGTCATGGCTATTGATGAAAAAGAGGCAAGACGATATGATGATACATTGGAGAAGATGGAGAAAAAGTATCAGGCAAGCCAAGATGAGTTTTATATTATGAGCCATGGGTTCATTGAGGGATAAATGTTTATGGAAATGCAAGGAGGGACAATCATATGGTTCAATATAGAAGATTACATGGAGATGAAATATGTGAGGAATTGTTTCAAAATTTTATCCGACATCAAATAGTAACAAAATGTTGGCGAAAGGAAGGAGGCGAATGGATAATCAAAGATGTGTCTTTTATTGAGGATTGGAAAGAAAAGGATTGTGAAATATTAGTTTCCTGTTTAAAGAATACAATTTTTACAAAGGGTTTTGTATATGCTGCTTTCTATGATGGAAAGCTTAAAGGTTTTGTTTCCGTGGAGTCTCCATGGTTTGGCGGCCAGGGGGAATACCTAGATTTATCCAGCATTCATGTCTCTGAGGATATGCGGAGCAAAGGAATTGGAAGAAAACTTTTTCTTGAGGCAAAAAAGTGGGCAAAGAAAAAAGGTGCAAAAAAGCTGTATATATCGGCTCATTCCTCTGTGGAAAGCCAAGCCTTTTATAAATCCATGGGATGTGTAGAAGCCAAAGTATATAATAAAAGGCATGTGGAAGAAGAACCATACGACTGCCAACTAGAATGTAATTTGTGAGTAACTATTTTCAAAGAGAGGAGAGGATAGAAGAAGGAAGTGGATGGGATGAGACAGATCTGTATCAATGTACAGTATAATCGATTTGCAGCCAGGCGGTTTTTTCCTTTTTACTTTTCTGTCCATTGCTTTTGGAATCTCTACATCAAATAAAAATCTATTTCTAAAGCCTATAAGATTTTTGGACAAATTATTTTCAATTTCCCACGAAAGAATAGCAGCTTATACAAAAAAAACTCCTGTGAACCAAATATAGGTTTAGAAGGTAGATTGCATTAAGGCATGACGTTACTACTGTCCATCTCTCTTTTTTATTTGGTGGGCAATGAAACTTTAAACATTCTATCTTCTATTATAAACATTTCGTTTCAGCCAATCACTTATAAAATTTCACTGTTTATCTAAAGGAAACCGATATTCTCCATTTCCTATGGCAGTAAGAAACTGGCATTACACATTACTGCCAGTTTCTTACTGTCATAGAGAGCATAAAGTATGGTTACTTTTAAGCTGGTCTATCAGAATTTGAAAAGGTTTTGTAATGTATTTATCCTTGTGAAATAATGCGAGCATTTGATTTTCCATTTTTATTTTATCTAAGTTTATTAAACGTAGTTTCTTTAAAAACACAGAGTCCCATAACAATTTTTCTGGCAAGATTGTAATCCCCAATCCTGCTTCTGCGGCTTTGATAAGGGCAAGTGAATTAACACTTTCCCAAACAGGCTCTGCTGTTAAGTTGGCAAGCGCAAGTGTATTGTCTAGGGTATCACGTATTGCGCTGCCCTGTTCACGTAGCAATAATGGATAGCGGCATAATTGATCTGGAGATAGTGTTTTCATAGATAAGTCAAATTTTGGTGAACAGGCAGCGCACAACTTATACGTGCCTAAGAGGATGGTATGAAAGTTGCCCTTTGGGGCGATGCCTTCCCAAAAGGCAATATCGGCATTTCCACGCTGCAAAATATCAATAGCTGTATTTGCACTTGCAACTTGAACGGAAAGTTGAATTTGGGGAAAAGAAGCTTTCAATTCATTGAATATTTTAGGAAGTAGAAAAGAGGCAATTGTAATACTTGACACAATATTAACAGGAGTATTTTCTTCCAGATGGTTTATTCTTCTGTCTAAATTTCTGCAAGCTGTTAAAATACTACGTGATTCCTCTAATAGAGAAACACCGCAACGGGTTAAGGCAACGCCCTTTGGAAGGCGCTGAAAAAGGGCTGTTCCTGCCTGCTTTTCAAGTTCTGCAACAGCATGGGAAACAGCAGATTGGGTAATACATAGTTTTTGGGCAGCCCTTGTAAATGTTCCTGTGTCTGCTATTGCTTCTAAAATCTCTAAATACCTTATAACCATTTCTCTCCCTTTCAGACATGAATAAAATAGATGGAATATATAAAATTATAACATTTTACAGATTTCAAAACAAGAGATAGAATAGTCTGGATAGGAGGGATTGTTTTGAAAAAGAGTATAAAAGTATATCTATGGCTCTTAGCAACCAACTTGTTCATAAGTGCTTTTACTTTTGGTGGCGGCTATGTAGTTGTTCCCATGGTTCGACGCTTTTTTGTTGCAAAAAAGCACTATTTTACAGAAGAAGATTTAATCAATATGGCTGCCATAGCACAATCAACCCCTGGAGCCATTGCAATTAATCTTTCTGCTTTGGCTGGATACAAAGTGGCTGGCATTACAGGGGCTTTCATAAGCTGTTTTGCTGCTGTCATTCCACCACTTGTTATCTTAACAGTTATTTCGGCATTTTACAAAATATTTGTTTCCAATAGGATTATTGCAGCGATTTTAAAAGGTATGGAAGCAGGGGTTGCCGCTTTGATGGTAGATTTAATCATAGATATGTGTTCTATCATTTTAAAGAGAAAGTCGTTTTTTCTGTCTGCTATGATACCAATGGCATTTATAGCAAATTTCATAATGGGTATCCATGTGGCTTTGATTTTATTTTTTTGTTGTTTTTTATGTATCTTGCAAGTGTTTTATAATAAGAAGAAAGGAAAATGAATATTATGTGGAAGTTATTTACTACCTTTCTCAAAATAGGCTTATTGAGTATTGGTGGGGGATATGGGATAATTCCTTTAATTCAAGAGCAGGTTGTAGAAAAGAATAACTGGATAAGCAGAAAAATGTTTACAGACATAATTACCATCTCTCAAATGACACCAGGACCGTTAGCTGTTAATACATCAACATTTGTTGGACTTCAAATTGGCGGAATGATAGGAGCATTGGCAGCAACCATTGGCTGTATATTATGGGGTGTTATTATTTCATTGGCTTTATATAAATTTTTTCAAATGCACCAAAAATCTGATTATGTATTGGAAGTATTAAAAGGACTAAAATCTGCTTCCTTAGGTTTGATCCTTTCAGCTGCAGCTACAATTTTATTGCTGGCGTTGTATGGCAGCAATAAGCCTGAATTAGATTTTTTATCACTGAATTGGACTGCACTATTTTTGTTTTTGGCATTGCTGTTTGTATTGAAGAAATGGAAAATGAGTCCGGTTTTCATTATGTTTGTAAGTGGCATTGCTGGATTTATATTTTATCGGTAAGGGGGTTATAAAAAATCAATTCAGCCTTTGCTAGTATGGTAACATATCAATATATTTATTCCCCAGAATAGGATATGAGTCTGTAAGGAGTTCTTTTAATTTTAAAGTCTTTTGGAAAGTAGTCGTGAAAAGCTCCACATCCTTTCTGGCAGAAAGAAAACAGGTCAATAATCACATATAGATAATATCACTTTCCTCTTATTCGTTCTATTCAGCTTATAAGACGGTTTGTCTTTTATTGCTTTGAGATTTCCTAAGTCATTTTTAACTGTTTTATAATCAGGCAAAATACGATAGATTTTACCTATAAATAAGTATTTATTATAAGTATTTGTTATTTTTTTACTTCCCTTTTATATTATAAAGGAAAGAAAAAATATAGAAAAAGTATAAGGAGAGAGGGCATGGATACAGAAAAGTTTATCAAATATATGAATTCTGGGGAAAAGGTAGTGAATGGTTCGGATATTCATCAATATATGTCAAAGTTAAGCTATGAGGCAATGAAAATAACCTCTCGTCTCAATGGGGGATTTCATGAACCAGAAGAGATTAGAGAGCTGTTTTCAAAACTCACTGGAAGAAAAATAGATGAAAGTTTTGGATTGTTTCCGCCGTTTTATACAGATTGTGGGAAAAACCTTCATATTGGAAGGAAGGTTTTTATCAATAGTGGCTGTCATTTTCAAGATCAAGGTGGAATTTATATTGGGGATGGTAGTTTTATCGGTCATTGTGTTGTCTTGGCAACGCTAAACCATGAACAGGATCCAGAAAACAGAGGAGACATATATCCCAAACCTATTTATATAGGGAAGAATGTATGGATTGGTTCCCATGCTACAGTGACACAGGGGGTGACGATTGGTGATGGAGCGATTGTGGCAGCAGGAGCGGTTGTGACAAAAAACGTCCCCAAAGGAGTGATTGTTGGAGGGATTCCAGCAAAACATATAAAAGAAAAGTTTCTATTGGTATAGGGAATGATGACAGGGTGCATACAAAATGGGAGGATGAAAGATGTTTTTCTCTTCTTTTGCAGTAGGAATCACAAATACAGGGCAGAAAGGAATAGAAATGAAAAAAATGTGGACTTTGCTGTGTTTGATAGCCATTATGATTTCCTTGGTTTCATGTGGAAAAAACAACAGGAAGGTGCAGACTCTAGATTCAGCAGTAGAACCTTCTGGAATAGATAGTAAATCCCAGACTGATATTTCTCAGGAACTGGAGTATGCACATACCCAGGCAGCACAAGCTCCCAATATGGATACAAAGAATATGAAGGTACAAGTTGGCGATGAAGTATTTTCAGCTGTACTGGAGGAGAACAAGGCAGCAGCAGCCTTTGAAGAAATGTTAGAGGACGGTCCAATTGTACTTCAAATGAGGGAATATTCTGGCTTTGAAAAGGTAGGAAATCTGGGAACAAGCCTTCCTGCCAGCAATAAGCAGACGACAACCAAAGCTGGAGACATTGTCTTATATAACGGGAACCAGATTGTTATTTTTTACGGCTCCAATTCCTGGAGTTATACAAGGCTGGGACATATTGCTGATCTGACTGGCTGGGAGGAAGCACTGGGAAAGGATGATGTCATAGTATCCTTTTCTTTAGAATAAAAATGTAAGAATACTTGGAGGTACAGAAGGACCCACAATTTTGACAAACTTATAAAGCAGATGAACTGGCAGAGCCAAATTCCTTTGTATAAAAAAATATAAAAATACTCATTGTTTGGGAGCCAGATCTTAAGCCCTAGAGCCAATAAATTTGCAGTGGATAATGCAGATTTTTAGTTCTAGGGCTTTTCATTATATTCCAAAGAACAGAAAGAAGGAGTTTTTCTAGGAAAAACATATAAAAAAGTAAGTTTAATTTTAGTAAAAAAGTTCATTGAATTTTCATATAAAACTGTTGTATACTATAAGAACAAAAGACGTATATTTAAATGATTTACCACAAAAGAGAGGAGAGAGGAAGGTATGAAAAGAAGATTTTTAACATTTGGACTAGCATTTGTTATGACATGTACACTTGCTGGATGTGGCAATGCAGAGCAAGTAAGCCGTGAGGCAGAAGAGGCAAAAGCTCATGCAAATGTAGAAGATTCTATTGTAAGCAACAAGGCAGTAAAGAACCCTTATGTAGATGAAGTGAAAATTGCCTATGTAGCCCATGATATTAGTACACCGAACAATCAGGCCTGGCTGGAGGGTATTGAGCGGGAATGTGAGTATTATTCAAATATTACTGTCCAGTCCTTTAATGGAAACAGTTCTGCAGAAGAACAAGTAAAAATTATGTCGGAAGTCATTAACCAGGAGTATGATGCTATTATTATCCAATGTAGTGACGGTGCGGCCCTGGCAGACAGCGTAACCCAGGCTGAGGAAGCAGGAATTCCAGTTGTTACTCTGAACTTAGATGCAAACTGTACTCATTCCGCCCTTGTTCAGGCTCTTGATTATGATGCGGGCCGTCTGGTGGCAGATGAGATTGCAGCTGCTACAAATGAGCAGGGCAAGGTTGTGATTATCCAAGGCATTGCTGGGGTATCCAGAACAGATAATTTGGAAAAGGGTTTTAGAGACACCTTGGCGGATAAATATCCCAATATGGAAATCATTGCAAGCCAGGCAGCAGATTTTGAAAAAGAAAAGGCAACAACAGTAATGAATAGCTTCCTTTCTCAGTTTGACCAGATTGACGGAGTATTTGCCATTAATGATGCCATGGCAGAAGGAGCTTCTCTTGCTGCACAAAATGCAGGCCGCCTAGAAGAAATGGTCATCTGGGGAGCAGACGGTGAAAAAGATGCCTTAGCTATGATCGAAGAAGGCACATTGACTGGAACTATTTATACAAATAGTTGGGATCAAGGCTCTACTGCTGCCAAAGTAGCTCTCCTCATGATTGGTTCTGAGTATAGCTCCCATGTGCTCACAAAGACACCTCAAGTTATGATGGAGCCTGTTGTGGCAACAAAGGATACTGTTGGAACGATTGCCCAGGAAGATCGGTGGTAGTTTTTTAGATGAAAGAACAAGGATAAAGGGAAGGGGCAGGGATGTGTAAATACTCTGCCCTTTTTTCTTCTAGAGGAAAACAAACATCTTACTGGGGTAAAAGGGAGGTTCAAGGCGAAGAACTTGGCAAGTGCATTTTCTTACATAGTAATTTGGATATTTTATTTAAAGAGGTGTGAATATGAATAAGAATACAATCCGAAAGCTTGTTTCAGCAGGATTGCTGATAGTTTTAATCCTTGTATTCACGATTTCCAGTGATTATTTCTTGACATTTAACAATTTTATGGAAATTTTCCGTGACGCCTCTATAGTAGGAATTATTGGAATTGGTGTCACAATGGTAATTCTGACAGCTGGTATTGATTTATCCACTGGTTCCATCATGGCTTTGACAGGGATGACCATGGCTAATATTTATCGTTATACCCTGCTTCCTATTTGGGCTATGATACTAGCTGGAATTTTTGTAGCTATCTTGGCTGGACTGTTTAATGGACTGATGATTACAAAATTTAGTCTTCCTGAATTTATTGCCACACTCTCTACTATGAGTATTTTCCGAGCGCTGACTTATATTATTTCCATTAAGCAGAATGGGTTAATTACCAGTCAGGCTTTGAAGGCGAGAAGCTTTATCACATTAGGGAAGTCTTCAGGAGGGATATATTATGTCATAATGGTCTTTGTATTGATGGCTGTTATTGGACAAGTAATCTTAAAATATACTAGGTTTGGAACATATCTCTATGGAGTAGGATCCAATCGGAAGGCAGCCCAGCTGTCTGGAATTAATACAGATAGAACAAGGGCCTTAGCTTATATGATCACTGGGTTTTGCGCAGGTATTGCCGCTGTATTTATGACGGCAAGACTTCAAAGTACAACAGCTCTTTTAGGGGAGGGAATGGAATTTAATGTTATTGCTGCGGTTGTCGTAGGGGGATGTTCTCTTAGCGGTGGACGGGGAGATATTATAGGTACTCTCATCGGAGCAATTTTTATGGCTACTCTCGATAATGGCATTTATAAGTTTCAAATTAATACAGCTTATCAATTGATTATCAAAGGAATGATTATAATATGTGTCGTTGCCTTTGACTCCTGGTACAATAACTTTATGGATGAGATCTCCAGAGATAAGAAGTTGAAAGGGGTGACAGGAGAATGAGTCAAGAAATTATTTTAGAAGTAAAAGACATAAATAAAAGCTTTTTTGGCGTTCAAGTTTTACATAAGGTGAATTTGGAAGTCCGAAAGGGGGAAGTACATGCCCTGATGGGAGAGAACGGAGCAGGAAAATCTACCCTTATTAAAATTATTACAGGAGCTTATACAAAGGATGAGGGTAAAATTTTCTGGAAAGGGAAGGAAGTAGAGATGAACAGTCTAAAAGACTGCCAAGCTCTTGGAATGGCCTGTATTTATCAGGAGCTCTCTGTCATTCCTGCCTTGAGCGTAGCACAAAATATTTATTTGGGACGGGAACCAAAGAGGGGAAAAACAGGGCTCATTCATTATAAGAAAATGAATCAAATGGCCCAGGAACTGATTGATAAATATGAATTCCCTCTAAAAGCAACAGATATGGTGGACAGCTTGAGCATTGGCCTTCGTCAATTAGTAGAAATCCTAAAAGGCCTTTCTAGTAATTCCCAGCTTTTGATTATGGATGAGCCAACAGCATCTTTGAGTGCAAAGGAAGCCTCTATTCTATTTCAGATTATTGACTCTTTGCGCAAGCAGGAAGTAAGTATTATTTATATATCCCATCGGTTGGAAGAAGTTTATCGCCTTTCTGACCGTTTAACCATTCTTCGGGACGGAAGAAATGCAGCAGTTCTTGAGAGAGAGGAGATTCGTCCAAAGGAAGTTATTCAAACAATGATTGGAAAAGTAGTGGATGAGTCAGCAGGTTCAAAAAAGACATTGACACAAAATACAAAAGAAGCAGCGCTGAAGGTGGAAGGACTTACTCGCAAAGGCTTTTTTGAAAAGGTAAGTTTTGAAGTAAGACGGGGAGAAATTCTGGGATTTGGCGGGCTCATAGGTGCCGGGCGCACAGAAGTTATGCGCTGCTTATATGGGGCAGATAAGTACCAAAGTGGAAAGATATGGATTGAGGGAAAGGAATATATTCCAACCTCTCCTAAAAAAAGCATTGCTTTTGGATTTGGTTTCGTTCCTGAAGATCGCAGAGGGCAAGGGTTCATTCCCCTTTTGTCTATGAATCGCAATATGGCATTAACAAACTATGATATTATCAAGCAAATGGCATTTTCCATTTCCTCAAAGGAGGAAGTGGACATGTGTGAGAAGATGATTAAGAAAATGGATATAAGGCCAGCGGATCCACAAAAGCAAGTTGGACTGATGTCTGGTGGGAATCAACAGAAAGTAGTTATTGGAAAATGGCTTGTGCGCAATTTGAAAATTCTTATTGTGGACGAACCAACGGCAGGTATTGATGTAGGAGCCAAAGATGAGATATATCATATTTTGGAGGAATTGGCAGCTAAGGGAGTCGTTGTTATTTTGGTATCCTCAGATTTGCAGGAGCTTGTTCGGGTATCTCACCGCATTTTAGTCATGCGTAAAGGAAAGATTGTAAAGGAACTAGCAGAGGGAACCATTACCCAGGCAGACATTCTAGAGGCAGCTTCGGGCATTGAAAGCCAAGAGGAGGTAGCAGGATGAAAAAGAAATTTTCAATGGAAAAATACAGTAGAATTCTTATACTCCTTTTATTTATTATTGTGTTGACCATTATCCGGCCAAAGAGTTTCCCAACAGTGAATAATATTTCCAATGTTCTCTGGTCTATATCTGTCGTTGGCATTCTAGTCTCAGGCTCTATTTTTGTCATGCTTCTAGGGGGAATTGACCTTTCTGTCGGCTCCTTAATGGGACTTTCTGCTGTTGTGACGGTTCTTACCATTCGCAATAACAATTATTCCAACAAAGGGGTGATTTTAGGAATTGCCTTGGCCCTTCTCGTAGGAATTGCAGCTGGAGCTCTCCATGGATTTTTCGTTATAACTTTTCATGTGCCTGCCTTTCTTGTAACTTTTGCAACACAGAGCATTTTTTTAGGCATTTCAATGGTACTTACCAATAATAAAATTTTAAGCTGTCTGGAGCCAAAACTTTTTACAAATATTGGGCTTGGACGCATTGGACCTTTTACATTTCCCATTTATTTTATGATAATCATTGCGCTGTTTAGCTTTTTTGTATTGAATAAAACAGTTTTGGGAAGACATATTTATGCTGTGGGCGGGAACCAGGAGGCCTCTAGAATCTCTGGCATTTCTGTTAAGAAAATTACAATGATTTCTTATATTATTTCAAGTCTGACTGCTGCTGTGGGCGGTATTGTTCTAGCGTCCATGACCCAGCAGGGCATGGCCAGTACAGGAGTTGGATATGACACAGAAGTCATTACAGCCGCTGTCATTGGGGGCGTCAGTTTGGCAGGGGGATCTGGAACCATTCAAGGCGCCATCATAGGCGCCATGTTTGTAGGGCTTTTGAAAAATGGAATGAACTTAATGAATGTGCCTTCTACAAATCAGGGACTTGTAAAGGGATTAGTCATTATTTGCGCAGTAGCGCTGGATATTATGCAAAAAAAGGAAAAAGTAGGAGGTAATGTATGAAAAAGATAGATGCACACTTACATGTGGCAGATATTATTGCAGGTTATTGCCGCAGGGGAGAACTTCGGGCCGTTGGAGGAGGAAAGGCAATGTGGGGAAACGGGGAGGAGTTCCAACTTATTCCAGAGGAATATGGGGACAGCTGGAATTTTCCAGCAGAAAAGGCATTAGAGCTAATGGACGGAAATGAAGTGCAGATGGCAGTACTCATGCATGGGAGCATGTATGGATTCCAAAATCAGTACCATTCTCATCTTCTTAAAAAATACCCAGACAGGTTCTGCCCTTCCTGTACTGTGGATCCCTTTATGACAAATCATATGGAAACATTAAAATATTATTTAGAAGAATTAACATTTCGTCTGGTGAAATTTGAGATTAGCTCTGGAGGAGGGCTGATGGGATGTCACCCTCCCTTTTCTTTAACCTCTGATAGGATGATGGAGATTTATGAATTAATTGAAAAGAAGCATGGTGTTTTGGCCATGGATGTGGGAGATATTACAATGCCCAGTCATCAGCCTGAAAATTTAGCTAAAATTGCCCATACCTTTCCGGGATTGAAATTGGTTATATGTCATCTTTTGGCTCCTATGGAAGAGAGAAAGGAAGAGTGGAGGGAGAGCTTGAAGATTTTGAAAAAAGAGAATGTTTGGTTTGATATAGCAGCCCTTCCTAAAATTATAGGGACAGATATTTATCCATATCCAAAGACACAAGAACTTATAAAAGAGGCTGGAAAATTGCTAGGAGTCCATAGACTTTTATGGGGAACAGATGCTCCCTATGCCGCTGTTTCAGACTCTTATGAGCATTTGACCAATTATCTTGAACAAGGAGATATGTTTACAAAAGAAGAGCTGGAAGCCATTTATTATAATAATGCCTACCAAGTGTATTTTTCCTAAACACCTATGCCATAGATTGGCTCTATCATAAATGAAGGGAATGTTTAGGAACACAAAGCATAACAGATAGTCTGGGCACAAAAATGCCTAAACTTTTGTTTGTAAGAGGAAGACATTTATTGTATTTGAGAGGGGGAAGCCCTTTTTAAAGGGCATAAGTGATAGATACCCCAAGGGTCATAAGAAAGGAGCGCTATGAAAAAGATTGTTTCGTTTTTTGGGGATAAATCAGAAATTTTCTGTAAATTAAATGACAGAGCTAAGGAATATGCAAAGTCTTTGGATATGGAATACCGCTGGGCTCCCCAGCTTCCCTTTTCCGAGGAGAATGTGATCAAAGAGCTTCAAAATGCAGATGCTGGCATTATTGACATAGAACCTTATGGGGAATCGATTTTCAGTCAAATAAAAGACAGTGGAAAGCTATTAGTGCGTTTTGGAGTAGGGTATGATAAAGTAGACTTAAAGTCAGCAAGTAAAAACGGCATAGCTGTGGCCAGGACAACAGGAGCCAATACAACAGCAGTTGCAGAGATGGCTTTGACCCTTATGCTTTCTTGCAAAAGAAGAATGAGTAAATATCAGGCCAGGGCAAAAGCAGGGGAGTGGGTGAAAGATATTGGAAATGAAATGATTGGCTCCACTGTGGGGATAATTGGATATGGCTGTATTGGCCAGCGTCTGGCAAAGCTTCTTAAAGGTTTTGACTGCCAGATTTTGGCCTACGATCCTTTCCCAAAGAAAGATGTAATGGAAAGAGATGGCGTCAAGCTTGTAACACTAGAGGAACTATTTTGCCAGGGGGATGTCATTAGCATTCATGTGCCTTATACAGAGCAAACCCATCATATGGTAAATAGTAAGACTTTAAAGATGATGAAGCCTACATCTGTTATTGTCAATACGGCAAGGGGAAATATTATTGATGAGAAGGCGCTGTATGAAGCCCTAAAATCTGGACAGATTGCAGGAGCAGGGATAGATGTTTTTGCAAAGGAGCCTCTGCCTGTGGATTCTCCTCTTTTGACATTGGAAAATGCAGTCGTTACTCCTCATGTATCCAGCCAGACAGAAGAATCTTTGTGGAATATTTATAAAATGGCAATGGATATTAGCGCTGACTTTTTTGAAGGGAAGGGTTCCCCCCACATTTTGAATCAGGACTACAAAAAACCTACGAAATAGATTGGAGAAGGAAGTTATATGAGGTATTATCTTGGTTTAGATAATGGAGGTACAACTACAAAGGCTGCTATTTATGACAAAAGGGGAAGAGAAGTAGCAACAGCTAAAATGGATACAGCTATGCTCGTTCCAAAAGCTGGTTTCACAGAGAGAGACATGGACGAGATGTGGGAGGCAAACTGCCAGGTGATTCAAGAAGTTCTTAAAAAATCTGGGGTGAGGGGAGAGGAAATCGCTTGTGCAGCTGTCTGCGGCCACGGGAAAGGCCTATATCTATGGGGAAAAGATGGAAGACCAGTGAGAAACGGAATCATTTCCACAGATAACAGAGCATGGCGTTATCCCTTACAGTGGAAGAAGGATAAGACCAGGGAGAAGGTGTTTGAGCTATCCTGCCAGAACATTCTCAGCAGTCAGCCAGTTTCTCTTTTGGCATGGTTAAAGGATCATGAGCCAGAAGCTTTGGAAAAGACCCAGTGGATTTTTGCCTGCAAAGATTATGTGAGGTTTTGTCTGACAGGAGAAGCTTTTGCAGAGCGAACAGATTATTCAGGATGTAATTTGATAAATCTTCATACAGGAAAATATGATCAGAAACTTTTAGACTTATTTGGACTTTCTAACTGTATGGAAAAACTTCCTCCTCTCCGATATTCTACAGATATTTGCGGTTACATTACAGAAGAGGCGGCTAAGAAGACGGGACTTTGGGTAGGAATGCCTGTAGCAGGCGGTGCTTTTGACATTGACGCTTGTGCCCTTGCAGTGGGGGTGACAAATGAAGAACATGTCTGTATGATTGCAGGGACATGGAGTATTAACGAATACATAGGCCTGGAGCCTGTAGTAGATGGAAGGGTGATGATGAATTCTTTCTTCTGTCTGCCAGGATATTATTTAATAGAAGAATGCAGTCCAACGTCAGCAGGAAATAATGAGTGGTTTATAAAAACATTACTTCCAGAGCTTAGGGAGGAATGTAAAAAGAATGGAACGAACATTTATGAACAGATGAACGCCTGGGTGGAGGAAATTCCCCCTTGGGAGTTTTGTCCTATATTTCTTCCCTTTTTAATGGCAAGCAATGTACATCCCAATGCCAGGGGAAGTTTTGTGGGAATGAGCAACTTTCATACGAGAAAGCATTTGTTAAGAAGTGTATATGAAGGCATTGCTTTTAGCCACAGATATCATTTGGAGAGACTGTTGAAAACGAGAAAAAAGCCTCCGAAATCTATTCGTCTGGCTGGGGGAGCCGCCCGTTCCCCTGTATGGACTCAAATGTTTGCAGATATCATGAAACTGCCAGTAGAGAGGATACAAGTAAATGAGACAGGAGCTTTTGGGTGTGCTTTAC
>CANOLZ010000038.1 GCA_947567075.1 uncultured bacterium | reverse complement strand
CACTTACTCATCCTTTGGCAACAATATTTTAGGATTTTCCTTGGATGGTTTATAGAAAATAATTTTTTTTCCAATAATTTGGACAACCTGAGACTTTGTTCGTTCTCCAATCATTTGGGCAATTTCCTTTGGATCGTCCATGCAATTTTTTAACACTGAAATTTTAACCAATTCCCTTGCCTTTAAGGCCTGGGATATTCCCTCTGTTAAATCTGGGGTAACACTAGATTTCCCTACTTGAAAAATAGCATTTTCTTTACTAGCCAAACTTTTCAAATAAGCTCTTTGCCTGCTTGTCATTCCTTCCCTCCTATTCATAATAATCAAATTCCATACCATATATGCGAACCGTGTCTCCTTCTCTAATTCCAAGGTTTTTTAGCTCTTCTAAAATAACCTGTTCTTTTAGGAAACGCAGAAAAAAAAGAAATCCTTTCTCAGAATCTAAATTTGTATAACCAAGCATTTTCTCAATGCGAGGACCTTCAATAACATAGACAGGCCCCTCTTCTTTTTGTACTGTGAAGGTTTCTGAAATATTGTCACTAATGTGAGGAAAATACTCTTGTTCAAATTGAATAGGTTCTGTATCTAGCTTATCTAGTTCTTTGCTAACATAGTAGAGAAGTTCCTTCACTCCCTTTCCAGATACTGCAGAAATAGGAAATACTTGAATACCCTTTGGCTCAAATTCAGATTTTAGCTTCTCTATCATTTCTTCTGATGACAGGGCGTCTATTTTGTTTGCCCCAATTACTTGAGGTCTCTTTACTATATCCATATGGTAATTTTCTAATTCTTTTTGGATAGTCATAACGTCCTCTATAGGATCCCTTCCTTCTATGGAAGCAGCATCCACAATATGAATCATATATTTTGTACGTTCAATATGTCGTAAAAACTCATGGCCTAATCCTACCCCTTTCGAAGCTCCCTTCACTAAGCCAGGAATATCGGCAATAACGAATCCTTTCCCATCTTCTAAGTCCACAACGCCTAAATTGGGGTGCAGGGTCGTAAAGGGATAGTTGGCAATTTTAGGATTTGCATTCGTTACCCTGGATAAAAAGGTGGACTTTCCCACATTAGGGAATCCAACAAGTCCTACGTCTGCAATGACCTTTAATTCTAACAAAAGCTCCAATTCCATAGAAGGTTGTCCAGGCTTGGCATATTTGGGAGCCTGCATCATAGATGTGGCGTAATGCTGATTTCCTTTTCCTCCTCTTCCTCCTTTTAAAAGAATCTGTTCTGTGTTATTTCCAGACATATCTGCAATAACTTTCTCTGTTACAGCTTCTTTTATGACAGTTCCTGGAGGAACTTTAATTACAATGGAAGCCCCATTTTTTCCTCGGCAGTTTCTTTTGCCTCCTCCTGTCCCATTTTCAGCACAGTATTTTTGCTTATGGCGAAAGGGAGCTAATGTATTTAAACCTTGATCAATGGAAAAAATAACATCTCCTCCGTCTCCCCCGTCTCCCCCATCTGGACCTCCGTTTGGGACATACTTTTCTCTTCGGAAACTGACATGCCCGTCTCCGCCTTTTCCACTTTTTACATATATTTTTGCTCTATCTGCAAACATATGACAATGTCGTACTCCTTTCTTTCTTCTGTTTATTGTAACAAGAATTACAAAAAAAAACAACGGGTAACTTCTGTGACATTTTAGAAGGACTTCTTATCTAATGAGAAAAAGGGTCCAAACAATGATGTTTGAAACCCTCTCAACTCTTACTGTACTTGTTCTACTGGATAAATGGAAGCCTGCTTTCTGTATTTTCCCATTCTCTCAAAACGTAATACGCCGTCTATCAATGCAAACAATGTATCATCTCCGCCTCGTCCTACATTTGTACCAGGATGGATCTTCGTTCCTCTTTGTCTGTATAAAATATTTCCTGCTTTTACAAATTGTCCGTCTGCCCTCTTTGCACCTAGACGTTTGGATTCAGAATCTCTACCATTTTTTGTAGAACCAACTCCCTTTTTATGTGCAAAAAACTGAAGGTTCATATTTTGCATGTTTACACCTCCTTTATAAATAATCTTACATATTTTGTACTATAATTTTCTTCAATTCCTTTTAGTCCAAGAACAAGGGAATCCATCAATAACCCTGCCTTTTCACTGGGAATTTTTTGAAAGACTAGGCGTATCTCTCCTCGCCTTTCATCAACAGCCACTTTTATATCTTCCGAAAGAAAGGTTTCCATAGAGTTGATAGTATTAATGACTAGAACAGAGACGGCAGAGCATACAATATCCTTTCCAGCTTTCCCATATCCAGCATGTCCAAGACAATGAAATCCCCGGTAAATGCCTTGACTTTTATAAACACTCACAGTAATCATACTCGTTATTACATTGGTTAGCCATTGATCTTATCAATCTTCACTTGAGTGTATGCTTGTCTATGACCATTTTTCTTGTGGTATTCTCTTGTATTTATATACAATGATCTTTTTCCTCCGGCCATGTTCCACCACTGTTGCGGATACAGTTGCACCTGACACATCGGCTCCTACTTTTAAACCGTCTTTGTTTACAGCGACTACTTGATCAAAGGTTATTGTATTGCCTGGCTCTGCATCCAGCTTTTCCACTTTGATGACATCTCCCTCTGAAACTTTATACTGTTTTCCGCCTGTTGCAAAAATTGCGTACATAGGGCACCTCCTATTTTTACTCGCTAGTTTTGGTGTTGCAAAAGCAAACTTAAAACCTCACTATGCGGCATACGATAACATCATAACACATGTTTCATTATGCGTCAACCTATTCCTCCAACCTATGGGAATGGAGGAATAAATAAGCAGCCATTTGGGCTCTTGAGCTAAAAGGTTCTGTTTGTAAAAGAACCTTTAATTGTTCCCGACAATAAAAAGCTGCCTCAATTTCCTCATTACTGGATGTGTGATCTCGTATTTCTCCATCTACCTTGGCAAAAACAATGTTTGTTTTCACATCGGAAATGGCAACAGCCGAAAAGGAAGGGGGAAGAATATCAATGATAGAAACTATGTGCAGTCCTGTTTCTTCATAAAGCTCTCTCTCAATACATTGTTCTATTGTTTCCCCTTCCTCCAGCATACCAGCCACTAAATTATAAATTTTTTTATTCACTGCCATGCGAAATTCTTTCAGCAAGATCATCTTGTCATCTTTTATTGCCACAATCGAAACGCCACTTGTATGTTTTCCTAAATCTCTTTCATTCTCAATGTCTCTTCGACTAACCATTTCATATTTTTTTTCTTCACCTGCTTTATTATAGTAAGTTAATTCATAATTTTTTAAGTATGTCCCATCATATACTTTTGATAAATGTAAAAATTTCACTCTTTTTCTCCCTCCCGTATTTGTTCCCATAATGGTTTTCGAATTCTTTTTCTAGTGACTTCGACTAAATGCAAGACAGTCATATCAACAAGGGTTGTTTGAATGGGATCCTTTGAAAAAGATAGGCTAAGTTCTCTAAGAAGCATTTTTTGATACTCTTTTTTTTCCATGTCGATAAAATCAATGAGAATAATTCCAGATAAATTGCGAAGTCTAAGCTGATGGGCAATCTCCTTGGCAGCCTCCATATTAATCTTAAAGAAGGTATCTTGCATTTTTTTATTGCCAATATACTTTCCTGTATTTACATCAATGGCTACAAGGGCTTCTGTCTGCTCAATGACTAAATATCCTCCTGATTTTAGCCATATTTTTTTGGAAAGGGCTTCTTTTATGATGGTTTCTAAAGAATAGAGCTTGGATAAAGGAAGGAGCTTGTCTTGATAGAATGTAAGCTTATGAAGATTTTCTGGCTCATAAAAAGATAAATAATGATTGATTTCTTCATACACCTTTGGATCATCTGTAACGATTCCTTCTAAATCTTTGGAATATAAATCTCTCACTTGTGTTAAATACTGTTTTGGGGCTTCTTTGATAAGACTAAAACAAGTGCGATGTTTTGCAAAAAGAAGGAGCTGTTCTAATTCCTTTCTTCCTTTTTTTAATTCCTCTTCCACCATAGGAAAGGAAACATTTTTTGCATTTGTTCTTATAATAATGCCAAAAGGAAACTCCTCAAAAACGGGGGAAAGTTTTTCTTTCCAATTTTCTTTTTCTTCTGGACTCATTTTTCCCGAAATTCCTAAATACTTTTTCCCTGTTGTGAGTACAGTATACTTCCCGGTAAAAGATATATTCGTTGTAACGACAGGTTCTTTTGTTTTCATGGCTTCTCTGCTTACCTGCACTAAAATTTCATCCCCACATCGAATGTTCCCATCCTTATTATTCGTAGTAAAAATAGGATTTGTTGCCTCTAAAAGGGAAAGATAACAGACTTGTCCATCTCCTATTTCCACAAAGGCTGACTGAATATTCTTTAATATATGTTTTACTTTTCCAACATAAATGTTCCCAAGTATTCCTTGAGATTTTTTTATAATATCTAAGCTGGCAATACGTCCCTCTTCCATGAGAGCGCAAAGGAGCAGTCCATTACATCTTGCAATAATACATTTTTTATTCAAAGTATTTCTCCTGTTTCCCCTAAAGATATAGGCATTCCATCTTTTTCTGTATAAAGATCCATGCGAATGATCTGTATGTTTTTTTCTTCATATGGAATATGATGAAAAGAGCAAAATTCCTTTAAAACCATGGTTGGCTTTATATTCTCAGTGCTTCCTGCAGCCACTTCCATATAGATTCCCTCTTTGAGCACTTCCATTTTGTAGATCATAGGTTTTATATCAATGATTTTTTCAGAACGTTTTGTTTGTTTTGTGACAATTATTTCCCCTGGATACATATAAAACTCTTTTAGTTTTTCATCTAAATTTTTTTGTGAGAAAAAATTTTCTTGGAAAACGGCTGTTCCTTCTCTTTGTCCAATCCAATAAGCTGCCCTTTTTACTTGGGACATGGCACTTTTTTCACTTTCTGGAAGTTTTTTCAATCCTTGTATTTCTATCCCTTCTACCATTGTTTCCTGAAGTCTTTTTATTGCCCCTTCCATTCCTTCCATAGATGTCACTTCTATGTCCATATATTCTCCTTGGCTTTCCATGCCAACGCCTAAGGGAGCTGCAAAAGACATGATTTGATGGGGAGAAAATCCTTCACTGTATGCAATAGGAATAAAGGCCCTTCGCATTGCTTTTTGAAAGAACCGCATCATATCTAAATGTCCTACATACTTCATAACCCCATATTTTGAAAATTTTATTCTAATTTTCATAGCAGACTCCTCCACCAAACTTTCTTGCGCCACATCCAGAACATCTCTCCTTGCAATTAGGCGTCTCTTGTTCCTTTAATGCTTTCTCCCACTCTTTTTTTAAAAACTCTTTCGTTACCCCTGTGTCTATAAAATCCCAAGGAAGAATTTCATCTAAATCCCGCTCTCTTGTTGTGTAAAAATCAATGGATATATGATTTTCCATAAAAGCTTCTAACCAGTTTGTTTCCTGAAAGTGCTCTGTCCAAGCATCAAAAATACTTCCCTTCTTATAAGCAGAAAGAATGGCCATACCTACTCTCCGATCTCCCCTTGCCAAAACGCCTTCTAATTGACTAACATGCGGTTCATGCCAATTGTATTTGATACTTTTTCTATTTAACTGTTCTTTCATTGCATGATTCACAATCCGGGCTTTTTTTATAAACTCTTCTTTTGTATCCATTTTTGCCCACTGAAAGGGGGTAAAGGGTTTGGGTATGAAAAAAGAAGTACTTGCTACAATTTGTACTTTGCCATTCCTCTCTTCCTTTGGAATAGTTTCATAATAGATTCTGGCAATTTTGTCAGAAAGCATGGCAATGCCATACATATCTTCTTCTGTTTCTGTAGGAAGTCCCAGCATAAAATATAATTTTACCCTGTTCCATCCCCCTTTAAAAGCAAGAGAAGCTCCTCCTAAAATCTCTTCTTCAGTAAGTCCTTTATTGATTACATTCCGAAGTCTTTGGGAGCCTGCCTCTGGTGCAAAAGTTAAACTGCTTTTTCGTATATCTTGAATCTTGCTCATAACATCTAGAGAAAAAGAATCAATGCGCAAAGAGGGGAGGGAAATATTGACTCCCCTTTCTTTACATTGATCGATCAGAAAGGAAACAAGCTCCTCTAAATGAGAGTAATCGCTGGAGCTTAAAGAACTTAAGGATATTTCCTCATATCCTGTATTTTTCAGCATTTCACTGGCGTATTCTTTTAACTTATTGACATCTCTTTCTCTAACAGGACGGTAAATCATTCCTGCCTGGCAAAAGCGGCAGCCCCTGATGCAGCCCCTTTGTATTTCTAAAACAACCCGATCCTGAGTTGCCCGAAGAAAGGGGACAACAGGTTTTAAAGGATAATAAGTTTCTTGTAAGTTCATTTCCAGTTCTTTATGCACCATATTTGGAATTCCATCTTCCACAGGGAAAAAGCTTTGGATGGTCCCATCTTCCTTATAGGAAACATGATAAAAGGAAGGTACATAAATACCAGGAATTTTAGCTGCCTTTTTTAAAAAATCTTTTCTCTTTCCCCTTTGCTTTTTATGTTCTTTATACAGATCAAGAAGATGGTAATAAACTGTTTCCCCTTCTCCAATATAAAATAAATCAAAAAAGTCTGCTAATGGCTCAGGATTATAAACACAAGGTCCTCCTCCAATGACAATAGGTTCCTCCTCTCTTTCTTTTGAAAAGAGAGGAATTCCACTTAAATCTAATATTTGCAAAATATTTGTATAACACATCTCATACTGAATGGTAATTCCAAGAAAATCAAATTCCTTTATAGGATCCTGAGATTCTAGGGCAAACAAAGGAATATTTTCCCTTTTCATCTCCTCATGGGCATCGATCCAGGGAGAGTAAACCCGTTCGCACCATACGTCCTCTCTTTGATTAAACATATCATATAATATTTGAATGCCAAGATGGGACATTCCAATTTCATATACATCTGGAAAACACATACAAAACCGAATAGCTATTTCCTTTTTATCTTTCATAACAGAATTTACTTCATTTCCAATATAGCGGGCAGGCTTTTCCACCCTGTTTAATATTTCATCTTTGAATGCAAGTTTTCTCATTATTTTTCATTCCTTAATTCGTTCTCTTTCTTTTCTATCATAAAAATAGGGTCTTTGGTTTACCTAAAACATTAGATTCATTGTACCGTAGCCAGGCAAACTATTCAAGTACTACCTTTTTTAAAGTATTGCCCTTCCCCTTTTGGCCATATACAAAGTCTCTAGAAGACATTAGAAATAACAAAACCTTTCTTCTTTGCATATCATAAAACAAATTTCTTTTTTCAGGAGTGTATGAATGACGGACTTACCTTATGATTACGCTGTCATTGGAGGCGATTTGCGACAAGTTTATCTTGTACAAGAGCTGGCTAAAGAAGAGAACAGCACATGCCACTATGCCTTGTGCCAGTCTCCTCATGTGTTCTCAACAAAGGCTTCTTCCTTGAAAGAGGCAATAAACGCTTCCTCCTGTATTCTATGCCCTATTCCTCTTTGCAGAAAGGGACATCTTTTGAACCAGTCTGCCTATGAAAAAGAGCTATCAATAGATGAGATTTTAATAAATCTTAAAGAACATCAATCTTTCTTTGGGGGTTGTATACCTGCATATTTTAAAGAAGCAGCTTTAAAAAAAGGTGTTTATATAGTTGATTTCATGGAAGAAACCTCTCTTTCCATTTTTAATACCATTGCAACGGCAGAAGGAGCAATATGTGAAGCCATTAAAAAAAGTCCTTTAAATCTTTGGCACAGCCAATGCGCTGTCCTTGGATATGGAAAATGTGGATGTACTCTCGTCCAAAGTCTAAGAGGGTTGTCCTGTTATGTATATGTAGCGGCAAATCCTAAAGAGGAGCAGGCAAGAGGAGGACTTATTGCTGATCAAGTAGGAAATCTTGCAGATTTTGAAAGAAATGTTTCACAATTTGACTTTATTTTTAACACCATTCCTTCTCAAGTCATTTCTAATAATCTATTAAAGAAAATGAAATCAAGCGTCACCATCCTTGATATTGCTTCAGCGCCTGGGGGCGTGGATTTTGAAGCCGCAAGACAGTTAGGCATTCATGCATTCCTTTGTCCGGGTCTTCCCGGTAAGTATTCCCCTCTGTCTTCTGCAAGAGGGATAAAAGAAACAGTAGAAACATTGTTAAATGGAGGATTTCAATGAATATAAAAGGAAAACATGTTGGAGTAGCTTTTACAGGCTCTTTTTGTACCTATGAAAAGGTATGGATAGAACTAGAAAAACTTGTAAAACAGGAAGCATATGTGCAGACTATTTTCTCAGACTCTGCCAAAACCATTGACAGCCGTTTTGGAAAAGCAAAAGATTTTGTGGAAAAAGCAGAAAAAATAACAGGAAGGAAGCCAATGCTCACTATAGCACAAGCCGAGCCCATAGGGCCAAAAAGTCTGTTTGATATTCTTGTCCTCTTTCCTTGTACAGGAAACACTATGGCAAAGCTTGCCAATGGAATTACAGACTCCCCTTCGTTAATGGCTGCAAAAGCCCATCTTCGTAATAATAAACCTCTTTTAGTATCCATTTCTACCAATGATGCCCTAGGAATGAATATGAAAAATATCGGTTTGCTTCTCAACGCAAAAAATATTTATTTTGTACCTTTTGGACAGGATGATCCAGAGAAAAAACCTAACTCTATGATTGCTCATACAGAGCTTCTTATCCCAGCTTTGGAAGCTGCTTTAGAGGGAAGACAGTATCAGCCTGTTATCTGTTAAATATCTCTTACGTTTGTATGAAAGGAAGGAGAAAAAATGTGCGGAATTGCTGGTTTTTATAATCCTTATGTAGATTATACAAAAGAGAAGCCAAAATGGATGGATATTTTGGAGAAGATGAACCGATCCCTAAAGCACAGAGGACCAGATGATGAAGGGGTTTATATAAATTCCATGTGCGGTCTGGCCCATGTACGTCTGGAAATTATTGATTTAATGACAGGAAACCAGCCAATGGTAAAAAAACATGGGGATCGGGAATGCGCTATTATTTTTAATGGTGAAATTTACAATATGAAAGAATTAAAAAAAGAACTTATTCAGGAAGGGGCCTCTTTCAAAACAACAAGCGATACAGAGGTTATTTTGGAAGGATATATGCTTCATGGAAAAGACTATGTCAAAAAATTAAATGGGATTTTTGCCATAGCATTATGGGATTCCTCCCTTTGCCAGATTTCCTTATTTCGAGATCGTTTGGGAGTAAAGCCTCTCTTTTATACAATGACAGATAAAACCCTTGTCTTTGCTTCTGAAATCAAAGGTTTATTTGCTTATCCTGGGGTTAAGCCTCTTTTGGATCATGACGGGCTCTGTGAGATTTTTGCCTTGGGACCAGCAAAGTCTTATGGAAAAGGGGTATTTAAAAATATTTTGGAAGTTCTACCTGGCCATTATCTTACCTTTAACCAAGATTCCTGTACAACAGACGCTTATTGGAAGCTAAAAGCCTGTCCTCATGAAGATTCTATGGAAAAAACCATTGAAAAGACTGCCTGGCTTATAGAAGATGCTGTAAAAAAACAAATGTTGTCGGATATTCCTATTAGCACATTTCTATCAGGAGGGGTAGACAGTAGTCTAGTCACTGCCATATGTGCAAAAGAACTGAAAAAGCAAGGAAAAATTCTTAATACCTTTTCTTTTGATTTTCTTGATAATGATAAATATTTTCAGTCTAATTCTTTTCAGCCAAGTCAAGACCGCCCTTATGTGGAACAAATGGTGGACTTTGCCAAGACGAATCACTATTTTTTAGAATGCACCAACGAGGATCAAAGAAAATGTTTATATAAGGCTGTAGATGCCAGAGATCTTCCATGTATGGCTGATGTGGAAGCTTCTATGCTCTATTTTTGTTCTAAAGTGACCCACTATAATAAAGTCACCTTAACAGGAGAATGTGCTGATGAGATCTTTGGAGGTTATCCTTGGTTTCATAACCAAGTAGCCTTTGAAACCAAGGCCTTTCCCTGGTCCATGAGCATGGAACCTCGAAAAACTCTTTTAGATGATACGTTGATTCAGAACTTACACATGGAAGAATATGCATACGCTGCCTATGAAAAAACAATTTTGGAAACACCTATACTAGCTGAAGATACAAAGAAAGAAAAAAGGAGGAGAGAAATTGCCTATTTAAACTTACGCTGGTTTATGGCAACTCTTTTGGATCGCATGGATCGCACAAGTATGTATAACGGTTTAGAGGCCAGAGTTCCCTTTGCAGATCACAGGATTATAGAATATATTTTCAATGTACCCTGGCATATGAAATGTCCAGAGGGCATTGTCAAAGGTCTATTAAGATATGCAGGGGAGGGAATGCTACCTAAAGAAATTTTATGGAGGAGAAAAAGTCCTTACCCAAAAACGTACGATCCTTCCTATGAGAAAATGCTTGGCAGCCATTTAAAGGAAATCCTCTCTGATTCCACTGCGCCCATTAGAGCATTGTTGGACAGAAAAAAAGTTAAAGAATTTTTAAAAAGTCCTTCTGACTATGGAAAGCCTTGGTATGGCCAGCTTATGGCTGGTCCTCAGATGATTGCCTATCTATTGCAAGTCAATTACTGGCTGGAAAAATATCAAGTGCAGATACTTTTATAAAACCTAGGGAGTACCGCAAAAGAACAATTTTATTTTCCTCATAAAGCGGGACTCCCATCTTTTTTCAAAGGTTTCCTGAAAATTCTATAATAACCATAATGAGCAGGCAACTTTTTATCTTTCCTACTTTGGAAATCTTCACTCACCCAGTTGGGACAGTTTTTGCTCTGACAGCCTGCACAAATTCCTTCACAATGAATTTCCTCATCCTGGGTCAGTTCTCCTACAAAGGCTACGGTCTTTTTTGGCAGTATACAAAAAGCCTCATTACAAGTTATCTTAGGCGTAAGTCTCCTTAAAAGCTTGGGAAGCATTTCTAAGGGAAATTCTTTCTCACTTCCAAGAAAATGATATTTTGCAACATGCCAATCCATATTTTTTGATATATATTGATTATAGGAGCTATAGCCCAGCATTAGCAATTCACTGGCCAGATTCTGAAGCATATATATTTCGGACAATAGCCCTTTTTTATTGTAGTTTTCCTGCAAATCATCTAATCCATTTCCTAAAGACATAACCACATCTTCATACTTTACAGGACTATGCTCTTTGGAAGGCTCTGTAAAACAAGATTTTCCTCTCTCCCAGAAAGCTTCCTTTTGCATGAGGGGAAGCATTTTTTCTGCTACTCCATAAAGTTCTTTCCACTGTGTTTCCCTATAATGAAATTTTTGGAGAACTCTTCGTAAAAAATGATCCTTTAAAAAATCATCCAATAAATCTGAAAAAAAAGCTGCCATCCCTTTTTCCTCCTATGTACATGTCCTTCCTTAGAAAGAAGAATATTTCTTTATTAAAATTCAATGCCTTTTCTAGCAGTAATTCCTTTTTGAAAAGGATGACGAACGCAGGACATATCTGTTATGTAGTCAGCAACATTCATTAAAAAATCATCAGGATTTCGTCCAGTGAGTACAAATTCTATCTCCTCTTCTATCCCTTTCTTTTGTGATTGGAACAGCCTTTTTAATTTTTCCTTATCCAACAATCCCCAATGTATTGGGTATGTTATTTCGTCCATAAGGATCATTTGGCAAGTTTTGTTTTCCACCTGTTCCAAAAGCTTATCTAAAATAGAATTATGGATATGGGTAATCTCTTCCTTATCTTTTTTTTACATTTCATGATAAAAGGGAAAGTTTTTCTCACTGCGAAAAATAGTAATATTGGGAATGTTTTTTAACACATGCAACTCTCCAGTATCATTTCCCTTCATAAATTGAGAAAAACACACATGAAAATTTCTTCCTGTTGCTCTTATGCAAAGTCCTATGGCTGCTGTTGTCTTTCCTTTCCCCTCTCCTGTATATAAATGTATCATTTGTTTTTCCTTTCTTTTCACATTTACCAACTTTCTATTTGTTTTCTATTCTCTGGAATACACCACCGACAATCCACACTTTATCTCCAATGATAACAGGGGCTGTTTTGGTTTTACAAAATGCAAAGGGACCATCTGCCTTAGGCTCCCCAAATCTTTGGGCTCCATTTGTAGGATGAAAAGCTGTATATATTTGAACATTAGGGGCAATTAATCCATAATTTCCAATTATGACCGTTCATGTTCACTTCACAATGATTTCCAAAATAAATATTATTACCATAATCCGCGCATAAATTTTTTGAATATGTCTTTTTCCTTCTAAATGAGCAGAGCCCATTGTATTATAATCTCTTATGAGATCTTTTGCTCTATGCCACGGATCTAATCATTCCTTATCATAACATCCAACTTATTAATAATAATAACACAGAAGAAGACAGATCTCAATGAGCCAGTCCACAAAGTTTTTCTCATAAGGAGTCTCTCCTACTCACTTTTAGGAGAGAGATTCATAAAAATATTTCTTGTACAAATTGCAATAAGCAAAGAAGAAAGACCAGAAAATAAAATAATAGAATATTCAAAACCTTTACAAATTTCAAACAATATACCATAAAATGCGTTTCCCAAAGGCTGTGCACACATGGAAACTGTAAAAATAACAGCAATTACCTTGCCAATGAAACTTTGGGGCGTTTCTCTTTGGACAAAAGCCATCATTTGTACAGTAAAGATAGCAGATAGGGCTAAAATGATAAAGCAGCATATGGTCATGATAACATAGTTTAAAAATCCAGAAGAAAAGAGAAATAATGAAATACTTATGGGAAAGATAAAGATGGAGCAAGCTATCATAAGGTTCCCTGCTTTTTGTACAGTGAGCTTATTTGCAAATATACCAGCGCTAATGCCTCCTGCCAATCCTCCAATCGCTAATATACCTTGTGCGAAACCATATAGTTTATTTCCTTCTCTTGCACCTAAATCCAAGACTTCTGTGATGATATAAGGCATGCCCACAAGAATCATGGATGATAAAAATAAATTTATTCCACATATGATGAGAAGCACCTTTCCAATAGCAGGTTTATCCTTTCGAATAAAATGAATGCTTTTCGCAAAATCTTCTTTTACCATTTTTAAAATGTGATGACTGGACGTCTGTTTTATAAAAGGTATTTCCATAAACATTTCCATTACTGCTGAGAGAAAAAAACAAAGAATACAAAGGAACAACACAAATTTTAACCCATATGCACTATATAAAATTCCTCCAATTACAGGACCTAGAAAGGAAGCAAAGGAACTGATTGTATTCACAATAGAATTGGCAGTCATAAGATGGTTCTCATTTACTAGAAAGGGGATGCTTGATTGTACAGATGGCTGGTATGCCCCTGCAATACTATATAAAAGCATTAAGGTGATGGTTATCAAAAAAACGAGGGAAACCTTATTCATAAGTAAAAAAAAGACAAGGATAACAAAAGCTGTAAAAAAGTCCAAGATAACCATGATATTCCTTTTGTTGATTCTATCTGCTACCATTCCCCCAATAGGTGAAAACAAAATTGCTGGAATAAAGGCACAGGCTGTTACCATTCCATAAAGGGCAGAGGAACCTGTCTGATTCAATAAGTATAAGGGCAAAGCAAACCGGATAGTAGCATTGCCAAATAACGAAATAATTTGTCCAATAATCATCATTGTAAAATCTTTTGAAAAAAGTTTTTCGTTCATTTTCATACCTCCATTTTTGTTTTGATTTTTTTGCATGTCAAACATAAACATGCCGTTATGTTTTGTGACTAGCTTGTGACATTTTTCTATATCCCTTCTTTTTTAGTACCATACGTCGGTATGTATATTTTGTAAAAAATAAATGCCCATTTTTGTGGACATATGTGTAATTATATAGGAAATTTTAAAAAAATTTCCTATATAATTACAAGAACATTATGAAAAAGATTGGTCATAAGGGGGAAATCTTTTCATTCAGCTTCCTAAAAAAGCAAACCATTAGTATGTTAATATTATAATATACCATTAGTATGTTTGTCAAATACAAATATCCATTCCTTATAAGGGACTTATTTGGGACAGAAATTGTAAGGTGCTGTCATCTAACGAATGTATATCAAATTCTGCACTGATTTCTTCCACATAATCCGTTGCAGATTTATGTAAAAATGTCTCTTCCGTTAAGCTCATCCATGTAAATCCTGCAAAAAGCATGACTGCTGCAGCAAGGCGAATTTTAAAACTGTTTCCTGAATCAAAGGAAATCTCTTCCTTCCTTTCTACCATATCTTCCTGGATATTTTGACTTTTTTTGTTCATGGCCATATAATTGGACTGGGATCTAGCTCGTATATTTTTAATCATTTCCAATCTGGCTTCTCCACTATTTCTCATTTCCATTCTCCTTTCTTCTAACAATTCCATTCCATCTTACTCCATATTTATGCAAAAAAAAGAGAATCTATGATATTGCCAGATTCTCTTTGTCCCTTTTCATTCCACATATGATTTTTATCTTTTCTTATATTGTGCATAGATCACTGTATTATCTTCCTTGATATTTTCTAGAGAACGGCTCCAGCCAATAAATTCATAGCCATCCATCTCATCTGGCTTTGGCTCTCTTGCTGTCTCTCCATCTCGAATATACTGGAGATCAATTCTCTCTCCTGTCACCTCATTTTTAAATTCTACAATATGGGTTCGATAATAGACAGCCATTATTTCTCTATCACTTGTCACATTATTATATTCCCCTACCCAGTAGCCAAAGTCGTAGCCACCGTAACATGGATTAACAGGAGGAGTAGCATTTCCTCCATAAGGGACATATTCGGTCTTTAGAATATCCTTTGTATTTCCATTATAAAAAACGACTTTATAGGTGGATGTTGACTGGGGGACAGACATTCCTGTACTTGCTGTTCCTGTAACGGCTGTCATGGAGTTCCACACTGGCAGCTCTCCTGGAACGTACATTCCTAAAACAACCATATCGTTTTTTACATTAGTAATATCCACATTCCATCCAATAAACGTATAACCTGGAACATATGTATTGGTTGGAGCAATGGCATCTTTACCGTCCCTTACTTGCACCTGGGACATATTTGTGCCATAAATAAATAAAACATTGTGCTTTTTTGTCGCTGCTTCTACTTTGAAACCTACTCCTAAAAAGAGAGCAAAACAAAGCAGAAAGGCCAGGAATTTTTTCCCAAAAGCGTTTCCTTCAATTCCTTTCATAAGCTTTTCCCTCCAATTCCTTTCATAATATATTAATTATATCACAAAGTAAAGATAAAAATCTACAAAGAACTGAAAATTTATAAAATATAAAATAATAATTCAAAATATTCTTGAAATATTTTCATGATATGTCATCTATCTGCCAATTCTCTCATAATATCTTCCCAAGTAACATTTTTTTCTACCATTAGTACCATGAGGTGATAGAGAAAATCGGAAACTTCATATTTGATTTCTTCTGGATCTGGATTTTTTGCTGCGATAATAATTTCTGTTCCTTCTTCTCCCAGTTTTTTCAATATTTTATCCACGCCTTTTTCCAACAAATAATTGGTATAAGAGCCTTCCTTTGGATATAATTTTCTCTGGAGTATTATATGGTATAGTTCCTCGAGAACTGTCATGGGATTTCTCTGCTTACTTTCTGTTTTGACAATTTCTTCAAAAAAGCAGGAGACAGCGCCTGTATGGCAGGCTGGGCCTATGGGAGCTACTTTGGCCAGAATCGTATCTTTGTCGCAATCTGCCCAAAGAGATTTTACATATTGAAAATGACCACTTGTAAGGCCTTTTATCCATAGCTCCTTGCGGCTTCTACTATAATAGGTCATTATCCCTGTTTTTAATGTTTTTTCATAAGCTTCTTTGTTCATATAAGCCAACATGAGCACTTGGTTTGTTTTATCATCTTGTGTAATGACAGGAATAAGTCCATGGGAATCCTGTTTTAAAGATTCAAAGGGCAGTTTCCCTTTTAAGAGATTCATAGGTATGCCTTTTTCATAAAGCCTTTCTTTTTCCTCTCGAAAGGCAAAAGATTCATAGGAAATACAAGGACCGCTTATGCCAAAAACTCCTTTTTCCCTTAAAATATTTTCTATGTTCTCTCCCTGGTCACAAAGGGGAAGAACAGGGAGAAGATCCATAGAAAGATAAGGGGCAAGATTTTTAATATCTGGAAGCAAAAAAATGCTTCCATAAGCTTTTGCAGCTTCTTTCTCTTTACTCTCTGTCAAAGGATTGTCAATGATAAAAGCTATTTTCTCTTTTCCAAATTTTTCTCCCACTTCTTTTGCAAGGGAAAGGGAAGCTTCCCCTCCAAAATCTATGGCAGCGATCTTACATCCTCCATAAAGCAGTTTTTTTACATCTTCCATTTTTTTTATATTTCCAGCCCCAATGACAGGAAAATCTGTATGTCTGCACACTTCTTTGATTGTGCTAAGAACCTTTTCATGTTCTCCTTGGCTTTTTGTTTTATCCCAGATAAGAAGTCCATCTCCTCCAGATCTCTCGTAAAAGACAGCTTGTTCTAAAATTTGTTTTTTGTCAAAATTTTTCTCTTCTAGGAAAAGAGATGGAATAAATTTTTTCCCTTTCAATTTATGTCTCCTTTCTGTCTTCAATCAAAAGAACCTTTTGTGGAAAGTACGTCCGAAAGCCTAGGTTCCCTGCTTACCCCCTGGTCCAATGCTTTTCCAAAGGCTTTAAACATCCCTTCAATAATATGATGGCTGTTTTTTCCAGATAGCATTTTTATATGAAGATTCATCCCTGCCTTATAAGAAACAGCATAGAAAAATTCTTCCACAAGTTCTGTCTGAAGCTCTCCTACTTCCTTTGCTGGAATAGAAGCCTCAAAGGAAAGATAAGGCCTTCCACACAGATCAATGGCACATAATATTAAAGCGTCATCCATTGGAAGAATACAATGGCCATAACGCTTGATCCCTTTTTTGTCCCCAACTGCATTTTTAATAGCCTGCCCTAAGACAATCCCTGTATCTTCCACTGTGTGATGTCCGTCTACTGCTAAGTCTCCTGTTACCTTTATATCTAAGTCAAAAAAACCATGTTTGCCAAAACTCGTAAGCATATGATCCAAAAAGCCAATTCCTGTATTTGCCTGCACCTCTCCTTTTCCATCTAAATCCATAGAAAGTCGAATCTTCGTTTCTTTCGTCTGTCTGTCGATGATTGTTGTTCTATTCATTGTTCCCCTCCTCTTCTTCCATAAACCGTACAGCAATGGAATGGGCATGAGCGCTTAATCCTTCTTTCATAGCAAAGTACTCCACTTCTTTATGAACAGCCTTTAGAGCAGACTGAGAATAGGAAATAATACTTGATTTTTTTATAAAATCATCCACACAAAGAGGTGAGAAAAACTTTGCCGTTCCATTTGTTGGAAGGACATGGTTTGGACCTGCATAATAGTCTCCTAAAGGTTCTGAAGAATATTCTCCAAGAAAAATAGCTCCTGCATGTTTTATTTTTGTCATTACTTCAAAAGGATTTTTTGTCATAATTTCTAAATGTTCCGATGCAATCTCATTGGCTGTCTCAATGGCTTCTTCCATGTTGTTTGTAACGAGTATACAGCCATATTGCTGGATAGATTGCCGGATAATGTCTTTTCTGGAAAGTTTGTCTATGGTTTTTTCCACTTCTTTGGAAACTTTTTGGGCCAATTCCATAGAATCGGTGATGCAAATAGCAGAAGCAAGTTCATCATGTTCTGCCTGGGAGAGGAGATCGGCAGCCACATAGGAAGGATTGGCAAAGGCGTCTGCTAGTACTAATATCTCACTGGGACCTGCAATGGAATCAATACTTACATGGCCATAGACTGCTTTTTTTGCAAGTGCTACAAATATATTGCCAGGTCCAACAATTTTATCTACCTTTGGGATACTCTCTGTCCCAAAAGCCATTGCCCCAATTGCCTGGGCTCCTCCTACTTTATATATTTCTGTAACTCCAGCTATCTTTGCAGCTGCTAATGTTTTTGGGTTTACTTTTCCATTGGATAAGGGAGGCGTTACCATAATAATTCTATCTACCCCAGCTACTTTTGCTGGGAGAATGTTCATAAGAACAGAAGAAGGGTAAGCTGCCTTTCCTCCTGGTACATAGACGCCTACTCGTTCCATAGGGGTTATTTTTTGTCCTAAAATAGAACCATCCTCTTTCAGATCAAACCAGCTTTGCTGGACTTGTTTTTTATGGAAGGCTTCAATCCGATGTTTTGCTTCTTTTAAAATGGAAAGAAATAGTTCATCCATAGAAGTGTAGGCTTCCTCTATTTCTTCTTGACGGACTTGAATGGTGGAAGAGTCCAAAGAACAATGGTCAAACTGTCTGCTATATTCAAAGAGAGCAGTGTCCTTTTTCGTCTTTACCTCCTCAAGAATTTTCAAAACTGTTTTTTCATATTCCTTGTACTGATCGGGGTTTCTTTTTAATAATTGGTTTTGTACTTCCCTTTTTGAATCTTCTGTTAATGAAATAATCTTCATATTTTCCTCTCCACCCTATTTTTCTACAATCTCACTTATAAAATTCCTCTTAATCCTTCTATTAATTCCTTAATCCGCTGAAATTCCATTTTCATGCTCACTTGGTTGACAATCATTCTGGCAGATAGAGCACATACTTCTTCCAATACAAATAGGCCGTTTTCTTTTAATGTCGATCCTGTTTCTACAATATCCACAATGACCTCCGATAGTCCTACAATGGGAGCTAATTCTATGGAACCGTTTAGCTTAATAATATCTACCGTTTGATGTTTTTTATTAAAAAAATAGTCTTTTGCGATGTGGGGGTATTTGGTTCCTACTCGAATAAATTCATGACGTTTTAGAAGGTTTTCTCCTTCCTTTGGACCGCAGACGCACATTTTGCACTTTCCAAATCCTAAGTCCAAAACTTCATATACCCTTCTTCCTTCTTCTAAAATAGTGTCTTTTCCTACTACACCAATATCAGCATCTCCATATTCTACATAGGTAGGAACATCTGGACCTTTTGCCAGGAAAAACCGAAGCTTTAAAGG
>CANOLZ010000037.1 GCA_947567075.1 uncultured bacterium | reverse complement strand
GCTCTGGCTTTTTTGGGCGAAGAGGTTGTTATTACAAGAGATAAAGACATTATATTAGGAGCAAATAAAGTAATTCTTCCAGGAGTAGGAGCTTTTGGAGACGCTATGACAGCTCTTTGCCATTATAAGTTGGATCAGGTTTTGTATGAAGTAGTAGAAAGAAGAATACCTCTTCTTGGAATCTGCCTTGGACTCCACTTGCTTTTTGATAAAAGTGAGGAAAGTGAAGGAATAAAAGGGCTTGGAATTTTAGAGGGAGAGATTCGAAAATTTCCCCAAGATAAAGGATTTAAAATTCCTCATATGGGATGGAATTCTCTAACCTTCCCTAAGAAAGGCCGTTTATTTTCTGGAATAAAAGAAGAGTCTTATGTTTATTTTGTCCATTCTTATTATGTAAAGGCAAGAGAGGAAGAAATTGTGACAGCTACTTCCCATTATGGGGTTTGTATTCATGCTTCTGTGGAAAAAGAAAATGTTTTTGCCTGTCAGTTCCATCCAGAAAAAAGTTCAAAAATTGGATTGGGAATTTTGAAAAATTTTATAAATTTATAGTGGAATGACGTCCCAAGACATTCTAGGTGAAAAGTTCTGGAAGGGAGTAAGGAGCTATGCATACAAAAAGAATAATTCCATGTTTAGATGTTCATGGAGGAAGAGTCGTAAAGGGAGTAAATTTTGTAAATTTAACAGATGCAGGGGATCCAGTTGAAATTGCAGCGGCTTATGATAAAGGGGGAGCGGATGAAATTATTTTTTTAGACATTACTGCTTCCTCAGATAAGAGAAATACGGTTGTAGAATTAGTACATGAAGTAGCCAAGAAAGTCTTTATACCTTTTACAGTAGGGGGAGGCATTCGGACAGTAGAAGATATTTGGGCTTTGCTTCGAGAGGGAGCGGATAAAGTTTCCATTAATTCAGCTGCTATTCATGCGCCAGAGCTGATTCAAGAAGCTTCTTTGAAATTTGGAAGTCAGTGCATTGTTGTGGCTATTGATGCGAAGAGGAGAGAAGATAAAAAAGGCTTTACGGTTTTTAAAAACGGAGGCAGGGTAGATACAGGGATGGATGTGCTAAAATGGGCCAAGAAGGTGGAAGCGTTAGGAGCAGGGGAGATTCTCCTTACGAGTATGGACTGCGATGGAACAAAGGCAGGATATGATCTGGAGTTAACTCAATGCATTTCTGAGAGCGTCTCTATTCCAGTTATTGCTTCTGGGGGTGCAGGGATAAAAGAGCATTTTTATGAAGCATTGACTATGGGGAAGGCAGATGCAGTGTTAGCTGCCTCCTTGTTTCACTACGGGGAGCTGGAAATTATGGAATTAAAAGAATATTTACATTTAAGACAAATACCAGTACGGATATAAGGAGATGAACATGCCACCTATTCAGAATGATTGGCTGGCTCCTTTGTCAGCAGAATTTAAAAAACCATATTATAAGAATTTACATCAATTTATTTTAAAAGAATATAATAGTTTCAAAGTCTTCCCAGACCCAGATGACATTTTTAATGCCTTTCATTTTACCCCTTTAGGGTCTGTGAAAGTAGTTATATTAGGCCAAGATCCATATCATGGAAAGGGACAGGCTCATGGACTTTGCTTTTCTGTAAAGCCAAATGTGTCCATTCCTCCCTCTTTAGAAAATATTTTTCAGGAATTGAAAGATGATTTAGGCTGCTTTATCCCAAATAATGGATACTTGGAAAAGTGGGCAAGGCAAGGAGTACTTATGCTTAATACAGTATTAACTGTAAGAGCCCATCAGGCCAACTCCCATAAGGAAAAGGGATGGGAAGAATTTACGGATGCAGCTATTCGTGCAGTTAATGAATTGGACCGACCCATTGTTTATATTTTGTGGGGAAGGCCGGCAAAGGAGAAGAAGTCCATGTTAAATAACCCAAAACATTTAGTTTTAGAAGCTCCTCATCCCAGCCCATTTTCTGCTTCCAGAGGTTTTTTTGGGAGCCGTCCATTTAGCAAAGCCAATGCATTTTTAGAAGAAAATGGAGAGACACCTATTGACTGGCAAATTGAAAACCAATAAGATGGCTTATAGTAAGCATAGCGCCACAGAAGAGAAACATCAATTGGAAAGGATATGAAGAGGAAGATGAGGAATAAAAAGCCCTTTGTTACAAAGGAAACATTAGATAAAATAATAGAAAAATACGAAACTCCTTTTTATCTTTACGATGAAAAGGGAATACGAGAAAATGCAAAGGCAGTAAAAGAGGCTTTTTCTTGGAATAAAGGATTTAAGGAATATTTTGCAGTGAAAGCTACTCCTAATCCCTTTATTATTAAAATATTAATGGAGTATGGATTTGGATGTGACTGTTCTTCTTTAACAGAACTGATGATGGCAGATGCCATTGGATGCAGGGGAGAAAACGTCATGTTTTCTTCTAATGCAACACCACCAAAAGAGTATGAGTATGCCAATAAAATAGGGGCAATTATAAATTTAGATGATATAACCCATATTCCCTTTTTGGAGGAAGTCATTGGCAGAATACCAGAAACCATTAGTCTGCGATATAATCCAGGAGGAATTTTTAAAATGAGTAATGGGATTATGGACAATCCTGGGGATGCAAAATATGGCTTTACAACAGAACAAATGTTTGAAGGATTTGCCATTTTAAAAGAAAAGGGAGTAAAAAATTTTGGAATTCATGCATTTCTAGCAAGCAATACAGTGACGAATGAATATTATCCTATGCTGGCAAGACAGTTGTTTCAACTGGCTGTAGAATTAAAAGAAAAGACTTCTGCCCATATTTCTTTCATTAATTTGTCAGGAGGAGTAGGAATTCCCTATCGGCCAGAAGAAAAGGCCAATGACATTTTCTTAATTGGTGAGGGAGTACGAAAGGTATATGAAGAAGTCCTTGTACCAGCCAGAATGGGAGATGTGGCCATTTATGCCGAGATGGGACGGTTCATGTTGGGGCCTTATGGATGTCTTGTGACAAAGGCAATTCATGAAAAGCATACTCACAAAGAGTACATTGGGTGTGATGCTTGTGCAGTAAATTTAATGCGTCCTGCTATGTATGGGGCATACCATCATATTACTGTGATGGGGAAGGAAGATGAGCCATGTGATTATAAGTATGACATTACAGGTTCCCTTTGCGAAAATAATGATAAGTTTGCTGTTGACAGAATGCTGCCTAAAATTGACAAAGGAGATATTCTTCTCATTCATGATGCAGGGGCTCATGGGTATGCTATGGGTTATAATTATAATGGGAAATTAAAATCAGCAGAACTGTTATTAAAAGAAAATGGAGAGGTGGAAATGATTCGAAGAGCGGAAACTCCAAAAGACTATTTTTCTACCTTTGACTGCTTTGACATATTAAAAATGTAAAAAAACAAAAATAGTACTTTACAAAATTCTATTTAAAAGTTATAATAATTGAAGTCAGTGTTGCTGACAAGCCGGCGTGTCGGAATGGCAGACGAGGTAGACTCAAAATCTATTGTAGGAAACTACGTATGGGTTCAAGTCCCATCGCCGGCAGAAAGCTCTAAACATTTGTTTAGAGTTTTTTTGTTTTTATAGGAAGATTATATTATTCAATAAAAAATTTAGAGAATGGGCATTGGGCACAAAGGGAATAGTTGCTGTATAAGGATGTTCAAGGGCTGGTGTGTGAAAAGGCACACTTTTTTAATTTTATTAAGAAGTTCCTTTGTTATGGAAGGTTGACTTTCTCTTTAAAAACATCTTTTAAAAATAACAAAGATAGTGTATAGTAGAAAAGAGGTGTGGCAAACTATGGAATGTAGAAAAGCAGAGCAGTTGATGCAGCCTTTTGTAGATGGAACATTAGATATTTCCAAAATGAGAGAATTTGTTGAGCATGTGGAAAATTGTCAGAATTGTTATGAAGATTTGGAAATCCACGTTCTTGTACAGGAAGGTTTTGCAAGATTGGAAAGTGGAAGTGCCTTTGATTTAAAAAGAGAAATGCAGGAGAGACTCCATACATCCAATATATTTATATTAAGAAGAGAAAAATTATTATCTGTAATTTATATTATTGAGCTGGCAGCAGGAATGACAGTAGGTATCTTGCTGGCAGCTTTAGTGGCAAAAGCATGGATATAGATGGTAATCATTCTATGGTGTCAATGGCTTATATATGAAATGACTTAGAAGCGAGGTTATTTATGAGAGAGAAACTGTTATTGATTGATGGACATAGCATATTAAACAGAGCATTTTATGGCGTACCAGAGTTAAGTAATGCAAAGGGAATGCCTACAAATGCTATTTATGGGTTTTTAAATATTTTATTTAAAATATTAGATCAGGAAGGAGCAGATTATATAACCGTTGCTTTTGACGTAAAGGAGCCTACCTTTCGCCATAAAATGTATGATGCTTATAAAGGAACTAGACGTCCAATGCCAGAAGAGCTAAGGCAGCAAGTTCCAGTAATGAAGGAAGTGCTGGCAGCCATGGGAATTTATATGGTTGAGAAGGCGGGCTATGAGGCAGATGATATCCTTGGAACAATTGCTAAAAGAGGTGAGGAAGCAGGCTTTCAAGTTACTATTGTATCAGGAGACCGGGATCTTCTTCAGCTGGCAACGGATCATGTGAAAATACGTATTCCAAAGACGAAGGGCACAAAGACAGAAATAGAAGATTATTACAAGGTGGATGTTTTGGAAAAATATAAGGTAACCCCTTTACAATTTATTGAATTAAAGGCTTTAATGGGAGATACATCAGATAATATACCAGGGGTTCCAAAAGTGGGAGAGAAGACAGCAACGGAGCTTATTGTTTCTTATGGATCTGTGGAAAACCTATATGATCATTTAGAGGAAGTGTCAAAGAAAAGCATCAAGGGGTCTTTGGAAGAAAATAAAGATTTGGCATTCTTAAGTAAAAAATTGGCAACTATTGATACAGATGTAAATATTTCTTACGATTTTTCTAAGGCAAAGATTAAAAATTTTTATACAAAAGAAGCCTATGAGTACATGAAAAAGTTAGAATTTAAAAGCATACTGGATCGCTTTAAAAAGGGAACTGGGGAAAAAGAACAAAACAAATTTTTTCAAAAAATTACAGGGCAAAAGAGAGCAGAGGAAATTTTTAAGCAATGTTTGGAAAAGAAAGAAATAGGTTTTCAAGCCCTAGAGGAAGATGGGGAGCTTTTGGGAGCTGCCCTTACTTTGTCAGAAAAGGATATTTTTTATATAGAGGTAGGGGAAGAGATAAAAGAACAAAAACTTCTTTTCCTCATAAAGAAGCTGGGGGAAGAAGTTATCCAAAAGAAAGGTTTTACTCTAATAACCCATGGACTGAAAAGACAGCTGCCATTTTTGGAAATTTCCTGTGTTAAAAATTTTTTTGATGTAGAAATTGGGGCCTATTTATTAAATCCTTTGAAAAATTCCTATGAGATAGAAGAAATAGCCTATGAATATAGCAATCTTTCTATTCCAGGAAGAACCCAGTTATTTGGAAAAATATCTTTAAAAGAAAAGGCTAAAGAAGAACCGGAACAATTGCTTCAATATGCATGTAATTGGGCTTACTCTTTGTTTATGTCGAAAAAGAGGATGGAGGAGCGGCTTTTGGAAGAAGGAATGAAGGAGCTCTTTTACAGTATAGAAATGCCACTGACTTATTGCCTTTATGAAATGGAGAAGGAAGGCATTAAAATTCGAAAAGAGGAACTCAAAGCTTATGGAGAGCAGTTGATAGGTAGGATTTCACAGTTGGAGGAGGAGATTCATGAAGAGGCTGGAGAAAAATTTAATATTCAATCTCCAAAACAGCTGGGAGAAATTTTGTTTGAGAAAATGGGAATTAAAGGAGGGAAAAAGACAAAAACTGGCTATTCTACAGCAGCAGATGTATTGGATAAACTAGCTCCCCATTATCCTATTGTAAATAAAGTGCTGGAATATAGAGGACTTACAAAGCTAAAGTCCACCTATGCTGATGGGCTGGCCGCCTGTATTCGGGAGGGGGATAGAATCCATAGTACATTTAATCAGACAATTACAGCCACAGGAAGAATTAGTAGTACAGAACCTAACTTACAAAATATTCCTGTACGCATGGAATTAGGGAGACTTATAAGAAAGGTATTTGTTCCACAAGAGGGATATGTATTTTTGGATGCAGATTATTCTCAAATTGAACTTCGAATTCTAGCTCATATGTCTGGAGATGAGAGGCTTATTGAGGCTTACAACAAGGCAGAAGATATCCATAGAATGACAGCGTCAGAAGTATTTCATACTCCTTTTGAGGAGGTTACTGATTTGCAAAGAAGAAATGCAAAGGCAGTAAATTTTGGGATTGTATATGGAATTAGTTCCTTCGGCTTAAGTCAGGATCTTAGTATTACAAGAAAAGAGGCGGGAGAGTATATTGAAAAATATTTTGATACCTATCCTCAGGTAAAAGAATTTTTAGACCGTCTTGTAACAAAGGCAAAGGAGGAAGGATATGTAAGTACTTTGTATGGAAGAAGAAGGCCTGTTCCAGAACTAAGTTCTTCGAATTTTATGCAACGTTCCTTTGGAGAAAGAGTTGCCATGAATGCTCCCATACAAGGTACGGCAGCAGATATTATAAAAATTGCTATGATTCAAGTTTCTCAAGAACTAAAGAAAAGAAATATGAAATCTAAACTAATTCTTCAAGTTCATGATGAGTTGTTAATTGAAACAGCTAAGGAAGAGATTGAAGAAGTAAAAAATATACTAAAAGAAAAAATGCAAGGAGCAGCAGATTTGTCTGTCCCTTTAGAAGTTGACATGCATCAGGGAAATAATTGGTATGAGGCAAAGTAAATACAGCTAGTATGCCCAGGCTTTATCCATGTAAGGAGAGGTGGGAAAAATGAAGGTAATTGGAGTGACGGGAGGCGTTGGTGCAGGAAAGTCCAGCTTACTGAATCTTATAGGGGAGAGGAAAGATTGTGAAATACTTATGGCAGATGAGGTGGCTCATCATTTAGAAGAGCCAGGACAGGAGTGCTATGAAAAGCTTGTAACTCTTCTAGGAAAAGAGGTATTAACTCAGGATAAAAAGTTAGACAGAAAGAAAATGGCAGCCCGAATTTTTTCCGATAAAGAATTACTAAAAAGGGTAAACCAGGTGATTCATCCAGCAGTAAAGGATTTTATCATCTGTGAAATAGAAAAAAAGAAAAGAGAGGGCATTCTTTCTTTTTTCTTTGTAGAAGCAGCTTTATTAATTGAAGACGGATATGATGCAATATGTGATGAATTATGGTACATTTATGCAGAAGACTTAGTAAGAATGAGAAGATTAATAGACGAAAGAGGTTACTCAAAAGAGAAAGTCAAAAAGATTATGGAAAGCCAATCAGGAGAAGAAATATTTCGCAGCTATTGTAAAGTAGTGATAGATAACAGCAAAGAGTTGGACTTTGCCTATAGGCAGGTCTGTGAAAAATTGGAGGAATACAAGTGACTGAATTAAAGAAATATCCGGGTCAGCTAGTATTTGGGCTGGATATCGGAACCCGAAGCATTGTTGGCACAGTTGGATATAAGACAGGAGATGTTTTTCATGTCATTGCTCAGGAAGTGAAAGAACATCATACGAGAGCTATGCTAGATGGACAAATCCATGATATTAACATGGTAGGCAGGACAATTCGGGAAGTAAAGGAGGTTTTAGAGGGACAAATTGGAAGAAGTTTAACAGATGTATGTATTGCGGCAGCAGGAAGAGTGCTTCGCACGGTAACAACCCATATTGACTATGAGTTTGAAGAAGAGACAACGGTAGATCCAGAGCATATTTATTCCTTAGACATGATGGGAGTAGAAAAGGCTTATGATGAGTTTCACACAGGCAATGATTTGGAGCTAAAATTTTATTGTGTTGGGTATACCGTAGTAAAATATTATTTAAATAAGTACCCAATGATTAATTTAGAAAACCATAAGGCGAAAATGATTTCTGCTGATTTGATTGCCACCTTTTTGCCAGATGAAGTCGTGGATGGACTATATAAGGCAGTAGGCGTGGCAGGGCTTGAGGTGGCTAATTTAACTTTAGAGCCCATCGCTGCCATTCAGGTAGCCATTCCTGTCATGTACCGTATGCTAAATCTGGCTTTGGTAGATGTAGGAGCAGGGACAAGCGATATTTCCATTACAAGAGATGGAAGTATTGTCGCTTATGGAATGATTCCAGCAGCTGGAGATGAGATTTCAGAAGTAATTGCCAAGCATTGTCTTGTAGATTTTGCCCAGGCAGAAAAAATTAAGCTGGGGGCAGGAAGAAAAGGAATTATTCTCTATAAAGATATTATGGGAATTACCCAAAAAATGGAACCAGAGGAAGTAGCACATTTAGTAAAACCTACGGTAGATCAAATTACAAAATCTATTGCAAAAAAAATTATAGAACTCAATGGGGGAAAGTCTGTCAGTGCTGTTTTTATTGTAGGAGGAGGGGGAAAAATAACAGGATTTACCCAAAATTTGGCAAGGGAGTTGGATATTAGCCCAGAAAGGGTTGCCCTAAGAGGAGAAGAAGTACTGGGGGAAGTGGATTTTCAGACAGAACAGGTCAAAAAAGATTCTATGTTTGTAACCCCCATTGGCATTTGTTTGAATTTCTATGATCAGAAAAATAATTTTATTTTTGTCCAATTTAATGGGGAGAGAGTAAAGCTTTATGACAAAAATAATCTGACTATTGTAGATGCAGCAATGCAGGCTGGATTTTCAAATGATGGATTGTTCCCTAAAAGGGGGAAAGAATTGAATTTCTTTATTAATGGGAAGGGACGAATGGTTCGGGGAGAGCTGGGAGAAGCGGCTGTTATAACATTAAATGGAGAGCCAGCAGGAATGAATACTTCCATAGAAGCAAATGATAAAATTGTAGTTATAGAATCTACGGCAGGAGCACCAGCATCTATGGAAATCAATCAGCTTCCAGAGTATGACAGTTCCATTCAAGTGATCGTAAATGAACAAAAAGTAGTTCTTCCTAAATTTGCTCAAGTGAATGGAAATCTTCAATCTGGATATTATGACATAAAGGAAAATGACTCTATAGATATGTTAAATTATTATACTGTGCGGCAAATTGCAGAGTTTATGGACGTTATTTTAAAAGAGGGAATGAATATTTATGTAAATAACCGCATTGCAGATTTGGATACAAAGGTATATGAAAATTTCTCAGTCATTTGGACTATGGAAGTACTCCAGTTATCCCAAGTGGAGACAGAGCCTATGAGCTATGAGGAATTGCCTGAAGATGACGGAACATATGTGAAAGCAACAAAGGAGGAAGAAGGAGAAGAGGGGAAAGAAGAAAGGAAAAAGGAAATTCCTCATTCTTTTACAGTGATCGTGAATGGTGAGCCAATCAGACTTACAGGAAAAGCAGAATATATGTATGTAGATGTATTTGATTTAATTGATTTTGACTTATCCAATCCAAAAGGAAGCGTTGTGTGTACTTTATTAAATGGGGAGAATGCCCAATATACAGAAATGCTTAGGGAAGGGGACGTATTGGAAATCTTTTGGAAAAATTGAAGTATATGGAAAATAGAATATAATAATAAAATGCAAATTGAAATGCATAGAGAGGAGACATATGAATTTGTGCAGCATTGCCAGCGGCAGCAGTGGAAACTGTATTTATGTGGGATCCCATAATACCCATGTAATGATTGATGCTGGAATTAGCGGAAAGAGAATTGAGGAGGGATTAAATAGTATTGGATTAAAGACAAGTGAGATTGACGCAATACTCATTACCCATGAACATTCGGATCATATTGGAGGATTAGGTGTTTTAGCAAGAAGATATGGAATTCCTATGTATGGGACAAAAGGGACCATAGAGGGAATAAAAAAATGTCTATCTCTAGGAAAAATTCCCCAAGAGCTTTTTTATGCCATTGATCCGGAAAATCCCTTTTTTGTAAAGGAGTTGCTTATAAAACCAGTAAGAGTTTCCCATGATGCTAGGGAGCCTGTAGCTTACCGTATAGAACATGGAAAAAAATCTGTTGGGGTAATGACCGATTTAGGGACGTATGATGATTCAATTATTGAACATTTAAAGGAACTGGATGTTTTGCTCTTAGAGGCAAATCATGACGTAAATATGCTTCAAGTGGGAAAATATCCTTATCCTTTAAAACAGAGAATTTTAGGGGATCGGGGACATTTGTCCAATGAGAGGTCTGGAAGACTTTTATGTGAAATTATACATACTGGGTTAAAACATATTATTTTGGGACATTTAAGTAAGGAAAACAATATGGCGGAGCTGGCCTATGAAACAGTCCGTATGGAGTTGTCCATGGGGCAAAATCCCTTTCTAGCAAGGGAAATTCCATTGACAGTAGCCAGGAGGGAGGAGTGTTCCGGACTGGTTACAACATAAGGGGAAAGGAAGCAGAATATGAAAAAGGCAATTATCACTGTAGTAGGAAAGGATACCGTAGGAATTATTGCAAAGGTATGCACATATTTAGCAAACAATCGGATTAATATATTGGATATTTCCCAAACAATTGTACAAGGATATTTTAATATGATGATGATAGCAGACATGGATAGCTCTTTGAAACCATTTGGGGAAGTAGTTTCGGAATTAGAACAGATAGGAGAGGAAATTGGTGTCCTTGTTAAATGTCAGCGAGAAGATATATTTGATAAAATGCATAGAATCTGAATCTATCCTATGAGAAATGGAGGATATTTATGATCAACCTATTTGAAGTCAACGAGACAAATAAAATGATTGAGAAGGAAAATCTGGATGTGCGTACAATTACCTTGGGCATTAACCTTATGGATTGTATAGATTCAGATTTGAAAAGCCTTAGAGAAAAAATCTATGGAAAAATTACAAAAGCTGGGAAACATTTAGTGAGTACGGGAAAAGATATTGAGAAGGAATATGGGATTCCCATTGTCAATAAAAGAATTTCCGTGACCCCCATTTCCCTTGTGGGGGGAGATGCATGTAAAAATTCTGAGGATTTTGTAACCTTGGCAGAAACATTGGACGAGGCAGCAAAGAAAGTAGGCGTTCATTTTATTGGAGGCTACTCTGCCCTTGTATCCAAGGGTATGACAAAGGCAGAAAAGGATTTCATATGTTCCATTCCAAAAGCTTTATCAGTTACAGACAGAGTATGCAGCTCTCTAAACTTAGGTTCTACAAAAACAGGAATTAATATGGATGGGGTAAGGCTTATGGGGGATATTCTATTAGAAACTGCCAAGGCGTCTAAGGAGAAAGATTCCATTGGCTGTGCTAAGTTAGTAGTGTTTTGTAATGCCCCAGATGACAATCCATTTATGGCAGGTGCTTTTCACGGGCTCTCTGAGGCAGATCAAGTAATCCATGTAGGTGTCAGCGGTCCTGGGGTGGTGAAAAATGCTTTGGAAAAAGTACGGGGAGAAAATTTTGAGGTTTTATGTGAAACGATTAAGAGGACTGCATTTAAAGTGACGAGGGTAGGCCAGCTTGTTGCAAAGGAAGCGTCAAAGAGGCTTGGCATTCCCTTTGGAATTATTGATTTATCCTTGGCTCCTACCCCGGCAGTAGGAGACAGTGTGGCGGAAATTTTATGTGAAATGGGTTTAGAATATGCAGGCGCTCCAGGGACAACAGCAGCTCTTGCTATATTAAATGATCAAGTGAAAAAGGGCGGAGTTATGGCTTCTTCTTATGTTGGGGGATTGTCCGGAGCCTTTATACCTGTTAGTGAGGATCAAGGTATGATGAAAGCTGTTGAGGCTGGAGCCCTTACTTTGGAAAAATTAGAGGCAATGACATGTGTGTGTTCTGTAGGGCTGGACATGATTGCCATACCAGGGGACACAAAAGCTTCTACAATTTCTGGCATTATTGCTGATGAGATGGCCATTGGAATGATAAATCAAAAGACAACGGCTGTCCGTATTATCCCTGTTATAGGAAAAGGAGTAGGAGACAGTGTAGAGTTTGGAGGATTACTGGGAACTGCTCCCATTATGCCAGTAAATACCTTTTCCTGCGCTGATTTTGTGAATAGAGGAGGTAGAATTCCAGCTCCTATACACAGCTTTAAAAATTAAGGAGAAAGCACAATAAGAGGCCTTGTACATTCATTTTGAATAGGTTGTCCTGTTTTACTAGTTTTGATGGACTCATAAATATGGGATATGCGTATATCTTCTAAGAGAAGAGCTTGTTCTTTTTTTCCTAAATAGTTTTTTGCATCTGCCAGTTTGCTTATGATGGGAAGCTGGCTTTTCTTTTTTAAACAAGTAAGAAGGACGGATGAATTTTTGCGAAATCCAAGAATGCGAATGTAGTTTGTCATAGTGTCTTCTGTAAGTTGCAAAAACATTTCCTTTCTCATGCCAAACATAATATGGAGGAGGCTGCGGCTAATACGAGTGAAAGTCAGCTCTTTTGTTTTTAATAAATGACAAAACTGAGTAAAGGATAGAAAGGAATTTAGATTTTTTTGTATCCTTTTGGATAAGGCCAAGGAAACATCCACATAGCTTGTAAACCCTTCTTCCCTATTCATAAGAAGCTGGTAAAAGAGAAGAGACGAAAAATCATCGGAAGATAAAAAGGGAGTGTCTTTTAGGAGATTTTTGGAAGAAAGGGGAAGGGCTAAATCTTCTATAGGGCTTAGAGAACATTGTAAGGAATTTCGGATTCCTGTAGCAGAAGGATAGAGGGTGGAAAGGGATAGATCATGATAGGATGCTCCCATTCGTTTCATAGTAACAGGACGGATGGAACTTTTAAAATAATGGAGAGCTTGTAAATACTCAATGGCAAGAAGATTATTGGGATAGGATAAGAGGGGGGAGGAACAGCCTATACTTTGTAAGGCCAGGTTTCTAGCCATGGGAAAGGAGCAACCTTTTTTTAAAAACAGGTGAAGAGAATGTTGAAAAGGAATGGATTCTTTTTCCAATAAGGAGGCAACATAAGAGAGAGAACTTAAGTCTCCGCATTCACTGGAAAAGCAAAGAAAATCCAGAATTCCCATTTTGTGAAAAATAGAAACAGCCCCTCTGGCAAAATATTGGGCGCTAGAAGTGGCATAATAAGAAGGAAGCTCAATGACTAAGTCTGCTCCTTCTAAAAGGGCTGCTTTTGTACGAATATATTTATCAACAATAGCTGGTGCTCCCCTTTGTACAAAGTTCCCGCTCATAAGAACAACAACATAGTCTGCCCCTGTTCTTTTTTTTGCTTCCTGTATATGATAAACATGCCCATTATGGAGAGGGTTGTATTCTGCAATAATACCAACAGATGTCATGGTAAGGGTCCTTTCTCATTTTCTGCGCCTATTTTGGTAGTAGATAGCTTATACTTGACATCATACCATGAAAAGGATAAAATGTAAAACGTTGACTTTAAAGGACAGTCTTGAGAAAGAGAGGGTAGTATTGGGGTGAAAAAGATAGAGTTTGAATGTTCCTTTACAAAACAATTATATTATGAGATTTCAGCAATACAAGACATGAAGTCCATTGATCGTCCCTTTATGACTTTAGAATATACATGGGCTGTCTGGCAGAAAGTATACAAAGGGAATTTTGGATGCACCTCTTATCTTCTTTCCCCTTTCCGATAGGAAGGGAAGACTGTTTTTCATAATTTTTTTAAAGGGAATTCGTGATTTTTTCTCATTTTTTTTAAAGAAAAAGAAAAAAAGTCAGATTTTGCACAATTTTTTTATTTTAAATCTTGTTTTTATAGTAATCTTGCTTTATAATCTAAATAGTTGGCAGTTTTAAAATTTACTGCAAAAAAATAAAAAGAAGGAGAGAGATAAGATGTCATTCATTGATGTAATTAAAGGCAGAGCAAGACAAGATAAGAAAACAATTGTGTTGCCAGAGACAAGTGATAAGAGAACCCTCATTGCAGCATCAAAAATATTGGAGGAAGATATTGCTAATATTATTATGATAGGAAAAGCGGAAAAAATTATGGATGGTGCCAAGTGGCTGGAGCTGGACTTAGCGGGGGTACAAGTCATTGATCCGGATTTTGATCCAAAATTTGATGAATATGCCAATTTACTTTTTGAACTGCGCAAAGAAAAAGGAATGACATTGGAAGGCGCCAGAACAGAGTTAAAGAACAATTATCTTATGTATGGGGTGATGCTTGTAAAATGTTCTGATGCAGACGGAATGGTGGCAGGAGCCTGCCATGCCACTGCAGATGTATTAAGACCTTCCCTGCAAATTTTGAAGACAGCTCCTGGTGTGGAACTGGTCTCAGGATTTTTTATCCTGGATGTGCCTGACTGCGATTTTGGAGAAAAAGGCACCTTTTTATTTGCAGACTGTGGTTTAAATCAGGATCCGACAGCAGAGGAAATGGCTGCCATTGCAGACAGCAGCGCTAAAAGCTTTAAAAACTTAGTAGGTGCCAAGCCTATTATTGCTATGCTTTCCCATTCTACCAAGGGAAGTGCTAAGCATCCTTTAGTAGATAAAGTGACAAAGGCAGTAGAAATTGCCCATGCCAAATATCCTGGACTCCTTGTAGATGGAGAACTCCAGACAGATGCAGCTCTTGTTCCTGCTGTTGCTAAATCAAAGGCTCCAGACAGTGAGGTTGCAGGAAATGCCAATGTACTTGTTTTCCCTAATTTAGATTGTGGAAACATTGGATATAAATTAGTACAGCGTCTGGCAAAAGCGGAAGCATATGGACCAATGCTCCAAGGAATTGCAAGACCAGTCAATGATTTAAGTAGGGGATGCTCAGCAGAAGATATTGTAGGTGTTGTAGCCCTCACAGCAGTACAGGCTCAGCTTGTATAAAAATGAGTTGACAAAAAACAGGCTTCTTTGTATAATACCCTTTGTATGAATAGGAGTCTGCCATGATTATTAATTTAAAGGATATAGTAATTGTAGAGGGTAAGATTGTCAGGCAATGCATTCCTCTGGAAATGGATGAGTTTCATTGTAGACTAGGCGCCTTTCCAGTTTTAAGAAAAAGCAATATAAATTTTATCTTTACCAATATTTCTATGAATAAGATTTTGGCAGAGGCAGACTGGAAAATGACCCTGGATATTCCTTGTGATCGCTGTCTTACAAACGTTGAGTATGATTTTTCCTTTCACACAATGAGAAAGTGGGATTTTTTAAATAATAAGGAAGAGGAAGAAAGCTTATTAGAAGCAGATTATTTGGATGGACATTTATTTGATTCAGAGAAATTTGTCTACCATGAATTATTATGCAACTGGCCTATGAAAGTTTTATGTAGAGAAGACTGTAAAGGAATCTGCAAAAAATGTGGAATGGACTGGAACAAAAATTCCTGCCAGTGTGAGCAAAAGGAGCTAGATCCTAGGATGAGTGTTATAAAATCCCTTTTTGAACAATGCTAGAGGAGGTGTAATGAATGTCTATATGCCCTAAAAATAAATCTTCCAAAGGAAGAAGAGACAGGAGAAGAGCAAATTGGAAGATGAGTGTTCCCAATCTAATTAAATGCAGCAAATGTGGAGCGCTTTCTATGCCCCACAGAGTGTGTAAGGCTTGTGGCTCTTATAATAAGAAAGAAATTATTCCTGTAGAAAAGTAATCACGAAAAGAGGCTCTTGTATTAGCTAAAATTAGCTGAACAATAGTCTCTTTTTTTTCTTGCTTTTTCATTTACAGTCTTGTATAGTATGTAATAGAACATCATGGAAAGGATGGAATGGAGGGAGGCTGAAAGGGAAATGATAAATGTAGCTGTAGATGCCATGGGTGGGGATAACGCCCCAATAGAAATTGTAAAAGGCGCTGCAGAAGCTGTGAAGACGAGAAGTGATTTGAAAGTTTTCCTTGTAGGAAGGGAAGAAGTGATAGGGAAAGAATTGACTTCTTATACGTATCCAACAGAACAGATAGAAATGATAGATGCGAAAGAGATTATTGAGACAGCAGAGCCTCCTGTCATGGCTATTCGCAAAAAAAAGAATTCTTCTATGGTAGTAGGTTTAGATTTAGTAAAAAAAGGCATATGTGACGCCTTTGTCTCCGCAGGCAGTTCTGGAGCAATTCTTGTTGGAGGTCAGGTCATTGTAGGAAGATTAAAAGGAGTGGAAAGGGCACCATTAGCTCCCTTGATTCCTACAGACAAGGGAATATCCCTTTTGATTGATTGTGGAGCCAATGTAGACGCTAGAGCGCCTCATTTACTTCAGTTTGCGAAAATTGGCTCTATTTATATGGAAGAGGTTGTAGGAAAGAAAAATCCTACAGTTGCCATTGTGAACATTGGAGCGGAGGAAGACAAGGGAAATCTCTTAGTAAAGGAAACTTATCCCTTATTAAAAAATTGTGAGGATATTCATTTTATTGGAAATATAGAAGCAAGGGAAATTCCAAAAGGAATGGCGGATATTATTGTTTGCGAGGCATTTGTAGGGAATGTTATACTGAAATTATATGAAGGCTTAGGAGATACACTTATAGAAAAAATAAAAACAGGAATGATGAGTACATTTCGGAGTAAATTGGGCGCATTGTTGGCAAAGCCTGCTTTGAAGGAGACACTAAAAGATTTTGATGTTACAAAATATGGAGGGGCTCCCTTATTGGGTCTCAATGGTCTCGTTGTAAAGACCCACGGCAATTCCAAAGCAGTGGAAGTGAAAAACGCAATAATCCAATGTGTTTCATTTAAAGAGCAAAAGATGAATGAGAAAATCAAAGAAAAAATATGCTAAATGGAAGGATGAAAAACATGGAATTTGAAAAACTGAAAAAAATTATTGCAGAGGTTCTCAATGTTGAGGAAGAAGAGATGACCTTAGACAGCACTTTTGTAGATGATTTAGGGGCAGATTCTTTAGATATTTTTCAGATTATTATGGGGATTGAGGAAGAATTTGACATTGAAATTGCCCCAGAGGAAGCAGAGAGTATTGTAACCATAGGAGATGCTGTGGAAAGGGTAAAGCAGGCGGTAAATGAATGAAAAGATGGTAAGGACAAAGAGCTTGAAAAGTTAAGATGAGTAATAAGAAAAGCCCTTTTACATAAAGAGGGCTTTTCCCATTATAAAAAGTAGAATGGAGAATATATGAAGAATAAACACGAATTATTCAGATTAGAAGAAGCGATGGGTTATCATTTTCGAGAACAAAAATTATTAAAAAGAGCTTTGACCCATAGCTCCTATGCAAATGAACTTCGATTAAATAAGTTGGAAGATTATGAACGGCTGGAGTTTTTAGGAGATGCCGTTTTGGAACTTTCCGTGAGCGAATTTTTATTTGAAAAGAATGATCAAATGGAAGAGGGAAAGATGACAAAGCTAAGAGCTAGTCTTGTCTGTGAACCAGCCTTAGCTATGAATGCAAAAAAGATAGACTTATCTCAATATATTTTTTTAGGCAAGGGGGAGGAGCTCACAGGAGGGAGGCAGAGAGATTCCATTGTATCCGATGTATTTGAAGCTGTCATTGGAGCCATTTATCTGGATGGTGGGTTTGCTAATGCAAAAGAGTTTGTAAAAAAATTTGTGTTGGATGACATGGAGCAGAAAAGACTCTTTTTTGATAGCAAGACTATCCTGCAAGAAAGAGTGCAGACAGAAGGGAAAAAGGCCACATATGAATTGCTGGCGGAGCTTGGGCCAGATCATAACAAGGAATATGTATCTGCGGCAATGATAGATGGAATTAAATATGGAGAGGGAAGGGGAAAAACAAAGAAGGGAGCCGAACAGCAGGCAGCTTTTGAGTCCTTGTTGAAATTAGATAGAGAAGAAAAACAATAGATAGGGAAATATTTTGAAATGGAGGATTAGGTTGTACTTAAAAAATATTGAAGTCCAGGGATTCAAATCCTTTGCCAATAAAATTATTTTCCAGTTTCATAATGGAATAACAGGTATTGTGGGACCCAATGGAAGTGGAAAAAGCAACGTGGGAGATGCTGTGCGCTGGGTGTTAGGGGAGCAAAGTGCAAAACAGCTAAGAGGAGCCAGTATGCAGGACGTAATTTTCCAAGGAACGGAAAACAGGAAGCCCCTTAGTTACGCCTATGTAGCCATAACTTTGGATAATGAGGATCATAAACTGGGAATTGACTATGATGAAGTGACAGTAGCAAGAAAGGTATATCGTTCTGGAGAAAGTGAATATTTAATTAATGGAACCACATGCCGTCTTAAGGATATTATGGAACTATTTTATGACACTGGAATTGGGAAGGAAGGATATTCCATTATTGGACAAGGCCAGATTGACAAAATTTTAAGCGGCAGACCAGAGGAGAGAAGGGAATTATTTGATGAGGCGGCAGGCATTGTAAAATTCAAAAGGAGAAAAATTACAGCTCAAAAGAAACTGGAATCAGAGAAAGGAAATTTAGTTAGGGTCAACGATATATTAAGGGAATTAGAAAAGCAGATAGACCCCCTTTCTAAGCAGTCAAAAGCTGCCAAAGAATTTTTAAAAAGGAAAGAAGAATTAAAAGAGCTGGATGTAAATATGTTCTTATTGGAAGAAGAAGACATTGCAAAGGAGTTAAAGGTCATCCAGGAAAAATATGAAATAACAGCCCATGATCTAGGGGAGACATTGAAAGCTTATGAGGGGGTCAAGGAAGAGTTTGAAAAAAGCCAGAGAGAAATGGAAAGACTGGAAAGGGAATTGGAAGGGAATAGAGAGGAGCTTTCCAATGCAAGTGTGAGAAAAGAAAAATTAGAGGGAGAAATCAACGTTTTAAAAGAACAGTTTCATGGAGCAGAGGAGAGAAAAGGGCAATTAAAAGATAGAATTCAGTTTTTAAAAGAAGAATTGGGGGAAAATGCTAAGGAGAGGGAAAAACTAAGAGAAGAAAGAGAGGACTCAGAGGAAAAGCTGGAGAAAATCACAAGGGAGGGAGACGAAGCTAAGAGAGATTTGCAGGAACTCCAACAAAAAATACATACATTTTACAATAAAATTGAGTATGGAAAAAGTGAAATTATAGAAACATTGAATGAAAGAGCTTCCATTAAAACAAAAATAGGTCGGTATGATACAATGCTAGAACAAATTTCCATAAGGAAGGCAGAGTTAAATTCCCGCTTGTTGAAGGCAAAAACTGAGGAAACAAAACAGGAAGAAGAGCTGATTCAGTTAAATCAACGTCTTAAAGAGATGAAGCAGGAAATCGAAGAGATAAAAAGGAAGATCACTCTAGCCGAAGAAGAGGTAAAAGAAAGGGAGCAGAATCTGGAAAAAAAAGATAAGACGTTTACAGATATGCAGCTTGCTTACCATCAGCAAAAGTCCAAACTAGATTCCATGAAAAATATGGCAGAGCGCTATGACGGATATGGAAACAGCATTAAAAAAGTGATGGAAATGAGGGAGGCATATCCAGGTCTCATTGGGGTTGTAGCAGACATTATGAAAGTAGATAAGAAATATGAGACAGCAATAGAAACGGCTCTTGGAGGAAATATACAAAATATTGTAACAGAGGATGAGGAAACAGCAAAAAGGGTCATTGAACAGTTAAAA
>CANOLZ010000036.1 GCA_947567075.1 uncultured bacterium | reverse complement strand
TTGTGAACGCCTCCCCCTCCTACCCACACCTTATCTATGTTATGTTTTGGGAAAATATGTTTTCTATAACTTTCCTCAATACTTTTTGCCGTAAACATTGTAAAGGTTGCTATAAAATCATAAGGCTTTATATGAGGATTAGCTTCTACTATTTTGCTTACATACTCCTCTCCAAACATTTCTCTTCCTGTTGTTTTTGGTATGCCTTCCTGAAAGTATGGATGAGCCATTAGCTGTCCTAACAATATTTCGTTGACAGTGCCTTGTGCAGCCAGTTCCCCTCCCTGATCATATTTTTTTTGGAAAAACATCCAACATGCCTCATCAATCATCATATTTCCTGGCCCTGTATCAAAAGCATATACCTCATCCATTGTACATCCTCTTTCCAGGACAGTCACATTTCCTATTCCTCCTATATTCTGCAAGGCAATGCTTTCTCTTTCACTTCTATAGAGGAGGAATTCTGTATATGGTACAAGTGGAGCTCCTTCTCCTCCTGCTGCCATATCCATCACCCGGAAATTGGACACTACCTTTACTTTATGTTCATAGGCTATGATACTTGGCTCTCCAATTTGCAGTGTACTGGCACACAGTCCATTCTTTTCCCTTGGTATATGGTAAAGGGTCTGACCATGACTTGCCACAAAATCTAAATTATCTGAAGAAAAGCCTGCCTTTTTACATACTTCTCCTACTGCCTTAGAAAATAATTTGCCCAGTTTAAAATTTAAGGAACAGACTCCTTGGCTGCTGGAGGTTTCTATCTTACACTCCCTTCTTATTTCTGCCTTTATATCCTCTGGCATTTCTAAAGTTAGAAAATCTAGGAGCTTTACTTTGGTCTCTGTTCCACATCCTATTATTTCCACAAGGGCAGCGTCTACCCCATCTAGGCTTGTCCCTGACATTAATCCTACTCCATACATAGCCTTCTCCTTACTTTTTTTCTTTTAGCCTACGGATTGCCTTTGATACATTTCCATCCTGCTCGTCTAAATACTGATAGCATTCTTCTTTTGTCGCTCCTGATAAAATCATAAGAATTGCCAACTTTACATTTTTTCCGCTCTCTAGAAAATATTTGAGAGCCCTCTCTTCTTCACACTGGGTACTAGCAGCAATAATTCCTACTGCCCTTTTTTCTAGCTTTTCGTTGGAAGGCTTTACATCTACCATAAAATTTTTGTACACTTTTCCTAATTTAATCATAATGGTTGTGCTTAACATATTTAATATCATTTTTTGGGCTGTCCCAGCCTTCATTCTTGTGCTCCCTGTAACAATTTCTGGCCCTACAAGAATACTAATAGGATATTGGGCTTTTTCCCCAATCAGGCTGTTTTCTACACAGGATATGGCTATTGTAACTGCCTGCATTTGGCTGGCATACTCCAGCCCCCCTATAACATAAGGTGTTCTCCCACTTGCCGCCAGCCCACATACAACATCCTTTTTTGTTAACTGAAGCTTCTTTAAATCTTCCTTCGCTTGTCCCTTATTGTCCTCAGCCCCTTCTTTTGCTTGTTGAATCGCTTCTATTCCGCCTGCCATGATTCCTTGTACCATAGAAGAGTCTACACCATAAGTAGGAGGACACTCACTGGCATCTAAAATGCCAAGACGGCCAGAGGTTCCCGCTCCTATGTAAATAAGCCTTCCTCCCTGTCGCAGAGAATGATAAGCAGCATCTGCTGCTGCCTCTATTTCGTTTAGCTTATTTTGTATGGCAAAAGCAACTCCCTTATCCTCTTCATTAATGGCTTTTAAAATATCTAAGGTAGACATCTGGTCAATATTTTCTGATCGAGGATTTCTTTGTTCTGTACATAGCTCCTTCAAATTATCTTCCATCATTTCCTCCTTCTTTGCCAAAGTCCAAAAGAATATCTTTTTTAATATGTGTCTTTTTTAACTGTTCCACGCTTTTGTCATGCTGCCGGTTAATATAAGCAGTATAGAGAATATCAATCATGTTTAACTGGGATATTCTAGAAGTCATTGCCCCACTGCGAAATACATATTCTGGAGCAGACACACATAAATTATAATCTGCCATTCTTCGAAGGGCCGAATCTTCAAATCTGGTAATAGCAATAATAGGTGCTCCTGACTCCTTTACCGTTTTAGCACATTGAAGCATTTCTCCTGTCATTCCTGAATAACTAATAATAAGGGCAGCATCCTTTTTCTTCATATTTTTTGCTTGAAGAAGCTGGGCATGCCAATCATCATTAATAAAACAGCTTTTGTCAACTCTTAAAAACTTTAAGTAAGCATCCTTTGCCACAAGTAAAGAAGCTCCCATTCCAAAAAAACAAATATGACGGCATTCCACAAGTAAATCTACACATTTCTCCAAAACTTCTGAATCAGCCAGTTTTTTTGTCTTTTCCAAGGCCACCATATTTTTGTATGTTACTTTATTTACAATATTTTCTAATCCGTCATCTTTGCATAACTCCTCCTGGAACTCCTTTCCTGCTTCTTTACGCACAGCCAATTCATATAATAAAGATTTGTGAAAATCTTTGTACCCTTCAAATCCCGTTTTATGACATAGACGGATAATGGTTGATGGAGATGAAAAAGTTTTCCCTGCCAACTGTTGTATACTGCACCCTGCCACTAATTCCGGACTTTCTAATAAAAATTTTACAATCCCTTTCTCTGCCCCACTTGCCTTTGGAGCATATTCCTGAAAACGTACCATAACACTTTTCATCTAAACCACCTCCACTGGATTATAAAACTATCATATCATCTGGCATTGAATTGTCAATATTTTTTACTTTTAATGCAATTTTATTTTATATGTAATGTTCATTTCTTCTTCTTTATTCCTCATTTTTCTTTTTTTATTTTTATTTATCATATAATTTTATTGTCTTTATTTGATATAATAATATTATAAAAATATGTTAATATAAAATATATAGAATTGGAAAGGAGACGTTCATTTCATATGTTTCAAATAAAAATATGTTCTACAAATGATGAAATACAAGAGCTGGCAAAGCTGGCAAAAGAAATTTGGAATTCTTATTTTCCTAGTATTATTTCCCAAGCTCAAATTGACTATATGGTGGAAAAATACCAAAGCCTTCCTGCCTTAACAAGGGCTATGAACCAAGAAGGTTATACATATTTTTTAGGATATGAAGACAAAAAGTTAGTGGGTTATTGTGGGGTAAAAGACGAGAAAAAACGATTATTTCTAAGCAAATTATATGTGCATAAAAGCAGCAGAGGAAAGGGGTATTCTTCCCTCTTATTAAATAAAGCAGTGGATTTTGCAAAAAAGAAAAACTTAACTTCTATTTATTTAACATGTAATAAACAAAATACAAATAGCTTACATATTTATGAGCACAAACATTTTTCCATTATAGACGATAGAAAAACAGATATTGGAAAGGGATTTATTATGGATGATTATGTTCTGGAATTAACTCTTTAAATGTTAAAAATCGGAAAAACAAATTATTGACTTATATAGTCAAAAATATAGATAATGGGGATTACCTTAAAAATAATCCACATTATCCACAAAGATATCAACATTTCCAACCTTTATCCCCCTTTTTTCATCCGCATTTTTCGAAGTTATCCACATTATCCATATTGTTGACTATTTTAGTCATCCCCTTTTTCATAAAAATTTCTCTTCCCATTTCTTTCAATAAAACATTTTTGACAACACAAGAAACGATTGACAGAATCCATTACTGCTGAGATAATATAATTGTCTATTTTATTTATTTGAGAAATGACACTATTTACAGAAAGGGGATGAAAATATGGATTATACTTACTGTTATAAATGCGTTCCTTGTGGATATGTCTATGATCCTACTAAAGGAGATCCAGCACATGATATTCCTCCTGGAACTTTATTTGAAGACTTACCAGAAGATTGGATTTGCCCTCAATGTGGATTTAGCAAAAAAGCAGTTTTTGAGAAAGTCGTTATTTAATTTATTACTATATATAAATCATGCTGTCTCCTTCTGTAAAATGCTCTTTATATAGGATAACAAAAATTCCCATAATATTTCTTTCACAACCGTTTATACTAATACCAAGATAAGTGGTGAAAAACATGACGTATCAAAAGGCATGTTATTGACTGATGTCAAAAAACATCCTTAGGATAAGTGATGTGAAGTAATCACTTATCCTAAAAATAGATAAAGTTTTCTAATTTACGGAGGTGAAAAGAAATGTCAAGTAGCAACAGAGCAAATAGGATGGAAGTACCTGAAGCAAAAGCAGCTATGGACCGTTTCAAAACAGAGGTTGCATCTGAATTAGGTGTAAACTTAAAAGAAGGATATAATGGTGATTTAACTTCTAAAGAAGCTGGTTCCATTGGCGGCGAGATGGTTAGACGTATGATCAGAAACCAGGAAGAACAGATGAAATAACCAAAAGATAAATATATACAAAAGAAAAAAAGCATAAATTGTGTAAAGGAGACGCATACCCTAGGGTATGCGTCTTGTTTTATTATCTTAAGCTTTTACTTCCATATGCCCATATACAATTTTTTTCTTTAAGTTAAGGGCTGCTTCCCTTCCTTTATATATCTCTATAATAGCAGAGCCAAAGGAAATAGCTGTCCCCATCCCTCTGCTTGTTATAATATTTCCATCTATTTCTACTTTCTCTTCTGTCACCTTTGCACCTTTTAGCTGAGACTCCATCCCAGGATAGCAGCAAGCCCTCTTCCCTTCCAAAACTCCCAAATCTCCCAATACAGTGGGAGCAGCGCATATAGCAGCTAACTTTTTCCCCTCTCTTTGAAAACGGCAAATAAGATCCCTTAGAGGAGAAAAGGCCCTTAAATTTTCTGTCCCTGGCATTCCTCCTGGTAATACTAACATACCTGTCCTTGTAAAATCTGCCTTTTCAAATAGAATATCTGCCTTTACGGAAATATTGTGGGAACCTGTTACCATATCCTTTCCAGTAATACTTACCATCTGGATATCCATCTCTTCTCTGCGAAGCATGTCCACAACTGTAAGAGCTTCAATTTCTTCAAAGCCTTCTGCCAAAAAAATACATATTCCTTCCATTTTTATATCCTCCTTTTTCTCCTATATCTTAATATCAATCTTTCTTTTTCCTCTCTTAAATGCTATAATGATATTCTGGTCAAAAAATGTTTTGACTCCTATGATAATGGATTGAAAAACAAACTATTTAGAAGAGAGGAAAAATGATGGAAATCGAAAAAAAATATATTATCAACGACTTACCCTTACCATTAGAATCTTATCCCTGCCACTTCATTGAGCAGGCCTACCTTTGTACAAATCCTGTTATACGCATCCGCAGATTTGACGAAGAATATGTACTTACTTACAAAGGGGAAGGGATGATGATCCGGGAAGAATCCAATCTCCCTCTTACAAAAGATGCCTATGAACATCTAAAGGGGAAAAGAGACGGCCATATTATAACGAAAAAACGTTATCACATTCCCCTGCCTCAATATAACAATCTTATAATTGAACTGGATGTCTTCTCCTCCCCTTATCCAGGCCTGATTCTTGCAGAAGTTGAATTTCCAACAAAAGAAGAAGCTCTAGCTTTTCTTCCACCTTATTGGTTTGGGGAAGACGTAACCCTTGATCCAAAATACCATAATTCCAATATGATCTATCTTCCCTTTGTGCTGTGACTCTTTGGAACTCTTTTATAAATCTCATTCATTTTACGGATTTTCTCTGCCAGCTCCTTTGTAAAAGCCCCCTTCTCCATCCTCCATGTCCAGTTGCCTCCTAAGGTGGAAGGAGTATTGATTCTTGCATGACTTCCAAGTCCTAAATAATCTTGCATAGGAACGACAGCTAAATTGGCTACACTGGCAATTGCAAGACGTATGAGCCCCCAATTCATTCCTTCTTTATGTTCCTCGTGGAAATGTAAATACTCTTTGCAAAACTGTTTGTCTTCCATATTCATGGCATGATACCATCCAAGAGTTGTATCATTATCATGGGTTCCTGTATAAACTACACAGTTTTTATGATAATTATGGGGAAGGTAATCACTCTCCTCTCTGGAATCAAAGGCAAACTGCAGTACCTTCATTCCAGGATATCCTGTTCGCTCTACAAGCTTTAAAACACTTTCTGTTAAAAATCCCAAATCTTCTGCGATGACTCCTTTTTCCCCAAGACATGACTTCATTGTCTTAAATATATCATATCCTGGCCCCTGTTCCCAATTCCCGTTGACGGCATTTTTTGCTCCAAAGGGAATGGAGTAATAAGAGTCAAATCCTCTGAAATGATCAATGCGCACAACGTCATATAACTGAAAAGAATAAGCAATTCTCTTCATCCACCACCCATACCCTGTTTTCCTATGATAGTCCCACTTGTACAAAGGATTCCCCCACAACTGTCCCTCTTTTGAAAAGGCATCTGGGGGGCAGCCAGCTACAAAAGTAGGAGTTAAATTTTGATCCAATTGAAATAATTCTGGATTTGCCCATATATCTGAACTATCTGGGGAAACATAGATAGGAATATCTCCTATTATTTTAATCCCCTGATTGTTTGCATATTTCTTTACCTTTGTCCATTGCTTTTTAAAATAAAATTGGAGAAACTGGTAAAATTCCACTTCCTGCTCTAGCTCTTCCCTATATTTTTCTAAAACAGCTTCCTTTCTTTTCTTGACATCCATATCCCACTGAGCCCAGCTCTTGCCTCCAAAGGACTGTTTTATTCCCATAAATAAAGCATAATCGTCCAGCCAGTATCCATTTTTTTTAATAAATTTCTGAAATTTTTTGTCTCTTCCTATTTTGCTGTTTTTATAAGCCTTTTTTAAAATTTTGAACCTGGCATTGTATAGTTTTCCATAGTCTATCTTTCCTCTCTCACTGCCAAAATCCATTTTTTTACAATCTTCCTTGGATAAATATCCTTTTTTAATAAATTCCTGTAAATCAATAAAATAAGGATTACCTGCAAATGTAGAAAAGGACTGATAAGGGGAATCTCCATATCCTGTAGGCCCTAGAGGTAAAATCTGCCAATAAGACTGCCCCGCTTCCTTCATTCTATCTACAAATTCATATGCTTCCTTGGAAAAACAGCCAATTCCATATTTCGATGGAAGGCTGAATATAGGCAATAAAATGCCGCTTTCTCTCATGGTACTCCTCCTTTCCCACTCTTTTCTCATAACCCCAATTTCCAGTTTCTCTATCAGGTCATTCTACATTTTTATCTTTCTTCTTACACTTTTATTCACCCAGCTTCCAAATATCCTCATTATATTGGGCTATCGTTCTGTCAGAAGAGAAAAATCCCGCCTTTGCTATGTTCACAAGCATTTTTTTCTGCCATTTCTCTTTGTCTAAATAATCTTCCATCATTTTATCCTTGACAGCAATATAATCTTCAAGGTCTAGTAATGTCATAAACCAGTCTTTATTTATCAGTTCTTTATAAAGCCGTTCTAGGTTTTCCTTGGAACCTACTCTCAAGGCTTCCTCCCCTATAATAAAATCCACTGCCTCTCGAATAACAGGACTCTTATTGTAGTATTCTTTAGACACATAATCCGCCTTCTTGTAATGATCGATAATTTGTTCACTTTTCTCTCCAAATATATAAATATGATTGTCTCCTACTAATTCATGAATTTCCACATTGGCGCCATCGCTTGTTCCTAATGTAACCGCCCCATTGAGCATGAATTTCATATTTCCAGTGCCTGAGGCTTCTTTCGAGGCAAGGGAAATCTGCTCTGATATGTCGCAGGCTGGAATGAGCTTTTGTGCATAGCTTACATTGTAATTTTCTACCATGACAACCTTTAAATAAGGGCTTACATCTGGATCCTTGTTTATAATCTCTTCTAAGACAAGAATAAGATGAATGATGTCCTGGGCAATAATATAAGCTGGCGCCGCTTTTGCCCCAAAGAGGAATGTAATAGGAGTGGAAGGCGTTTTCCCCCTCTTTATTTCCAAATATTTATGAATTATATAGAGGGCGTTCATTTGCTGGCGTTTATATTCATGAAGGCGTTTTACCTGAATGTCAAAGATAGAATTCACATTTAGTTCCACTCCTTCTTTTTCCTTAATATAAGCTGCTAAATCTGCCTTTTTCTGCTTTTTAATATTTTCTATATTTTGAAGGAGCTCTTTATTATCTATATGGGAAAGAAGTTTTTCTAATTCTTTAGCGTCTTTTTTAAATCCCTCTCCAATTGTTTTCGAAATGCATTTTGTCAGCTCTTGGTTACAGGAAAAAAGCCATCTTCGAAAAGTTATTCCATTTGTTTTATTATTGAATTTCTCTGGATAAATGGCATAAAAATGTTTTAGTTCTGTCTCTTTTAAAATTTCTGTGTGAATTGCTGCCACCCCATTGACACTGAAACCATAGTGAATGTCAATATGGGCCATGTGAACCCGATTTTCTTTGTCAATAATATGAACCTTTGGATCCGTATATTTTTCCCTAACTTTTTTATCTAATTCTTTTATAATAGGAACTAGATTTGGCACAACTTTTTCCAAATATTCCATTGGCCATTTTTCTAATGCTTCTGCTAAAATTGTATGATTTGTATATGCGCAAGTCTTCCTTACAATTTCAATAGCCTCCTCCATTGGTATGGCTTTCTCTTCTTTCAAAATACGAATCAGCTCAGGAATAATAAGAGTTGGATGAGTATCATTAATTTGAATGACTGCATGCTCATACATTTTTCGCAGGTCATATTTCTTTTCTTTCATATCTTTTAATATAAGCTGTGCTCCACTGCTTACCATAAAATACTGCTGATAAATTCTAAGAAGGTTTCCAGCTTCATCAGAATCATCAGGATACAAAAATAAGGTAAGGTTTTTCTCAATTTCTTCCTTGTCAAATTCTATTCCATCTTTTACAATACTCTCATCTATTGATTCAATGTCAAAGAGATAGAGCTTATTCATCCCGTTTTCATATGCTGTATAATATGGATTTTACTTTTTTATCTCCAAAGGAAACATCAAAGGAAACATCTGTTTTATTTAACCAGGAAAGACTTTCTATCCAGTCATTTTTCTCTGCCTTTTGCAAATGATTTTGAAAAGTCTGTTTAAATAATCCAAAATGATAGTTTAATCCAATCCCTGCCCCTGGAAGTCCAAGAGTTGCAATAGAGTCCAGAAAGCAGGCGGCCAGTCTGCCCAATCCCCCGTTGCCAAGGGAAGGCTCTGGTTCCCATTCTTCAATGAGAGCTAAGTCTTTCCCCTTTGAAGCTAAAATATCTTGGAGCTTCTCATAGACTCCTAAATTAATCAGATTATTGGATAGTAATTTTCCAATGAGAAACTCTGCAGAAATATAATATACTTTCTTATCTCCAGTAATTTCAGGCTCTGCCCTCAGCCACTCTTTTGTCCATTCTAAAATACTATAATAGAGCTCTTTATCTGAACACTTCTCCACATCCTTTCCATACCTTTTCTTTGTTATCTCTTCCAATTGCCCTTCAATATTTTCTGTCATTACTTCTTTTTGCATTTTTAATTGCAAGGTCATATGCATCCTCCATCCCTGTCTAATCTGCCACATACAAGGGCTGCCACAAATCGTTTATTTTCTGCAGCAGCCCTCTTTCCATCCTACTATTCTATTTACGTACTAAGTGTCTTGGCAACCCGTTTACCATAAGAGGCTGTAGTTCACCCATAATCAATGGACGAGCATATTTTATATACTCTTTGCTAAGCTGTGTTCCATCTTCTGTAATCCATTCCAATGGTACAGAACGCTCCACATTGGCAATTGCGTGAATATCATAAATGCCAATTCCACTTTGGTAAGGATCCTGTCCTTTTCTCTCAATAATAATCATCATTCCTGTCTTGCCCTCTTCTGCTGCGTTTACCGCCCCATACCCTACTTGGAAGGCCTCACTAATGTCTGTCATAGAAGCTAGGTGGGTCGCTGCCCTTTGTAATGTGGAAAACTCAATGGCTCTTGTTTTTAATCCTGTAGCCTCTGCAATTTTATTAGCAACTACAACAGCAGCCCCAGATAACTGCTTATGACCAAATGCATCCACATAGTCACTGCCCTCTCCCAGCTCACATACGAAGCGTCCGTCTTCTAATTTAATTCCTTCTGAGATAGCAAGAACGACAGAGCTTTTCTTTTCTGCCAGATCTTTCACCTTTCCAATAAACTTGTCCATGTCAAAGGTAACTTCTGGAAGGCAGATCATGTCAGCTCCTGAACAGTCTTCTCCCTTTGCCAAAGCTGCTGCTGCTGTAAGCCAGCCTGCATGACGGCCCATTATCTCTACAACGGTTATAGTAGGTTTTTCCACTCCAAAGCTCTCGTTGTCCCTAATGATTTCTTTTAAAGAAGCAGCAATATATTTTGCTGCACTTCCATATCCAGGGCAATGGTCTGTTATTGGAAGATCATTATCAATTGTTTTAGGAACTCCAATGAATCTCTGACTTTTTCCTTTTGATGCTGCATAATCTGATAACATTTTAATGGTGTCCATGGAATCATTACCGCCAATGTAAAACAGGCATTCTATATCATATTTATCTAAAATCTCAAATATTTTATCATATGTCCCTTCATTTCCTTCAATTTTTGGAAGTTTGTATCTACAGGAACCTAAAAATGCAGACGGAGTTCTTTTTAATAATTCCACATCTGCTTCATCCTTTATTTGTTCGGAAAGATCTACTAAATTTTCATTTAGAAACCCTTGGATGCCATGCACCATGCCATAGATCTTCTTTACTCCTAATTTCTTTGCTCCAGTAAACACACCAGCCAAACTAGAATTGATAACTGCCGTGGGACCTCCTGATTGTCCTACAACGATGTTTCCTTTCATTTTTCTCCTCCATTCTCATTTGTGACCCTTTGGCACAATCTCATTTTCTTCTTTATATTCATAGTGTATCTGTTTAATTATAGCAGAAAGTTCCTTTCTTGACAATCCTTTCCCAAATGATATAATGATAATAATGTTTATTTTGGAAAGGTACGGTAAATTTTATGCAGGAATATATAGAAACAAAAGAAAATAAAATGGGTGTCATGCCAGTGAATAAACTTCTTATTTCCATGGCCCTTCCAATTATGATCTCCATGCTTGTACAAGCTCTTTATAATATTGTAGACAGTATGTTCGTATCTGTTATTGGGGAGGAAGCTTTAACTTCTGTATCTTTGGCCTTTCCAGTGCAAAACTTAATGATAGCCATTGGCGTTGGCACAGGGGTAGGCATCAATGCTTTATTGTCCCGGTGTCTTGGAGAAAAAAATAAAGAGGAGGCTGATTTAGCTGCCAACAACGGGGTTTTCTTAGCCCTTATCAGCTATCTTTTGTTTTTTTTCTTTGGTCTGTTTTTTGTAAACTTTTATTTTCTCACCCAGACTTCTGATACTACCATACTGGATTATGGTCGCTCTTATCTTTCCATTTGTTCTCTTGGCTCCTTTGGACTGTTTTTTCAAATTACTTTTGAAAGACTCCTTCAGTCAACAGGCAAAACCATTTACTCTATGATAACCCAAGGACTAGGTGCCATAATCAATATTATTTTGGACCCTATTATGATCTTTGGCCTCTTTGGATTTCCAGCAATGGGTGTTGGCGGAGCTGCCCTTGCCACTGTATGTGGTCAAATCTTTGCATCCTGCCTAGCCCTTGCCTTTAACTTAAAAATAAATAAAGAGCTTACCTTTCAGGGAAGAGGATTTCGTCCTAATGGAAATATTATATTGAAAATTTATTCTGTAGGCATTCCTTCTATTATTATGGCCTCTATTGCATCTATTATGACATTCTGTATTAATCAAATTTTAATGGCTTTTACTCCTACAGCCACTGCTGTATTTGGGGTCTATTTTAAGCTGCAAAGCTTCGTCTTTATGCCAATATTTGGTCTGAGTAATGGTATGGTTCCCATAGTCGCCTATAATTATGGGGCCCGTAAAAAGGAAAGAATTACTTCTACCATTCGTCTTAGCATTTTTTATGCTGTAGGTATTATGATGGTTGGATTTCTTATCTTCCAAATATTCCCTCAATATCTTCTTATGCTTTTTAATGCTTCTGAGGAAATGTTATCTATTGGAGTTGTTTCCCTTCGCATAATAAGTATATGCTTTCCTTTTGCTGGCTTTAGCATTATTTGCAGCTCTGTATTTCAGTCTTTTGGAAATGGTATGTTAAGTTTACTTTTATCTATTGGAAGACAATTGATTGTTCTTATCCCTGTAGCATTTTTACTTTCTAAGCTTGGGGGACTCCATGCCCTTTGGTGGAGCTTTCCTATTTCAGAAATCGCTGCTTTAATCTTATGTGTATTTTTTCTGAAACATATTTATAAGACATTAATCCTTCCTATATCTCTAGATGAAGAAAACAATAAATGTACTGCATTATAGGGCATTACAAAGGCAGCCGTAAAAGATGAATGCCGAGAAGAACTGTAAAAAGTTTTTCTCGGTATTTTTCTATACTTTTTAATCCCCACATTCGACTTATAAGCTGCCTTTGAGTACAATTATGATAGAAACTTAAAGGAGGTTTCCAAGATGAGTAAAAAATATCATTTGGCCCTTGACGATTACGAACACAGCTTGTTCATTCACGCACTCAATGACAAACGCAATGAACTTATTAAAATGGAAAATACACCAATGCGATTGATGATATCTTAGTCAAAGTAATTGGAGCGCTGAAAAAGAAATTCAGGTTCAATTATTACGGAAAAATTTTTATTTGAGCAAATAGGTGGTACATATATGCAGATTGGAGATTATCTGCTTCCGAACTTGACACTTCCCGAACAAGAGCAAAAATTAATTGCCATTTAAAGGTAGCGCCACCTGCAGTATATTAAACAGTATAAGTGTGTCTTTTACGCCGATCTGTTGACTGAATGGAAGTTAAACTGTTACTTTTCCTATATTGACGTGCAGGCAGAAGATATGTCTTCTCGGCTAGTAAAAGAACTTAGGGAAAAGGAAGGCGTAACAGAAAAAATTAAGGCTCAAAATACAATGTTATGGGTGCAAAAAATGAATAACATCCGCAACAGAGTGATAGAAATTGTAAATGCAGAATTGATATTCCTATAATTTTATACGGGTGATGACACTTATAAGTATCATCACTCGTTTTTTTACACCGATTTCACAGGAATCGGATTACAAATTTTACACTGATATCGTAGAATGTAACCGTAGTTAGAAGAAAAACTACACTACGATTCATGTCAAAAGGAGACATAGAAATGAAAAAAATTATTAGTATATTAACAGTAGTTGTTGTATTTGCCTGTGTTTTGGCAGGTTGCAGTGCAAACGGGAATGAAAAAACCGTTGGGACAGACGGTTCCACCTCTATGGAAAAGGTTATCGGCGCTTTAGGTGAAGCATATGAAAGTGATAACAGCGGCGTAACCTTTACATACAATCCTACAGGTTCTGGTACGGGAATTACTGCCGTGGCCGAAGGCAGATGTGATATCGGTCTGTCAAGTCGAAAGCTTAAAGACGAAGAAACTGCAAAGGGGCTTAAGGAAACCGTTCTTGCTTATGATGGTATCGCAGTTATCATAAACCCCAGTAATCCTGTGGCGGATATAGATATAGAAACCATTGCTAAAATTTATAAGGGCGAAATCACAAACTGGAAAGATGTGGGCGGCAATGACGGCGAGATTGTCCCTATCGGTAGAGAAGCAAACAGCGGTACTCGTGATGGCTTTGAGTCTATCACTGGTACTGAAGATATTTGCAAGTATCGTCAGGAGCTTTCCTCTACCGGTGATGTAATTACAACAGTCGCAAACAACCCCAACGCTATTGGATACGCTTCTGTAGCGACTGTGAAGGATAGCGTAAAGGCAGTTACCGTAAACGGTATTGCTCCTACTGAGGAAACCATCAAAGACGGCAGCTACAAAATCCAAAGGCCTTTCGTTCTTGTAACAAAAGATAACACTGCTCTCAGTGAAACCCCACAGAAGTTCTACGACTTTTGCCTGTCCGAAGAAGCAAAAGGAATTATTACAAAAGCAGGAGTTGTGCCTGCCAACTAAAAAATCAAAGGGCATGGAAACTTTTGGCCTATTTCCCTATGGAGAATTGTTTATGAAAAAAAAAGCAAAAGCAATTGAAAGTGCAGTACACGGTGTCTTTTTGATTCTCGGGCTGATAACTGTAGGTGCCGTACTGCTCATTAGCATATATCTAATTATTTCAGGCATTCCCGCCATAAAGGAAATCGGTCTGACTCATTTTCTTTTTGGCAAGGAATGGGCAGCTACCGAAGCAGAAGCGAAATTCGGAATTCTCCCCTTTATCCTGACAAGTATTTACGGCACTGCGGGTGCTGTTTTCATTGGTACGCCCATCGGATTCTTTACCGCTGTATACCTTGCAAAAATAGCTCCTCCAAAGTTAAAGCACCTTGTCAGTTCTGCAGTCAGTTTACTCGCAGGTATTCCTTCTGTAGTTTACGGACTTGTCGGTATGCTTGTGCTTGTTCCTGCTATTCGTAACATTTTTCATGTTGCTGATGGAGCAAGCCTTCTTGCGGCAATCATTGTATTAAGTGTTATAGTGCTGCCCTCAATTATTAAAGTATCTTTGACAGCGCTTGAAGCCGTACCGAAAGAATACGAAGAAGGTTCCTTAGCTCTTGGTTCTACATCGGTGGAAACTTATTTTAGGATATCCATCCCTGCTGCCAAAAACGGTATTGCAACAGCAATTGTACTTGGCGTAGGCAGAGCAATCGGTGAAGCAATGGCAGTCATTATGGTTTCAGGTAATGTGGCTAATATGCCAAATCTCTTTGAAAGCGTCCGCTTCTTAACTACTGCGGTATCAAGTGAAATGTCCTATGTATCAACAGGAAGTTTGCATCAACAGGCGCTGTTTTCCATTGCGCTTGTCTTATTCCTGTTTATAATGCTGATAAATGCAACGCTCAATTTCTTTCTAAAGAAAAAGAAGGAGGGGTAATGGTGATAGGAAAAGTTTCAAAGAAAAGAAAAGTCAATATCGGTGCTATGAAAGCCTTAATGTATGCTTCGGTCTTTGTTACCTGCGCCCTTGTGGTATTTCTCGTCGGATATATTTTAGTAAAAGGATTTCCAAATATTTCGTGGAAACTGATTTCCACTAAACCAAGCTATCTGTCAGGGGATATCGGCATTCTTCCGGATATTCTCAATACATTATATATTATCCTTGCAACGCTCCTTGTCGTTTTGCCCCTTAGTGTCGGTGCAGCCGTCTATCTTACAGAGTATGCAAAAAATCAAAAAATTGTCAGTGCAATCGAATATGCGGCAGAAACACTTTCGGGTATTCCCTCCATTATTTACGGGCTTGTCGGTATGCTGTTTTTCTGTCAGTTTTTGAATATGAAAACATCGCTTCTTGCCGGGGCTATGACGCTTGTAATTATGAATTTGCCAATAGTTATGAGAACAACGCAGGAAAGCCTGAAAACTGTACCGCAAAGTTATCGTGAAGGTGCTTTTGGATTAGGTGCGGGAAAATGGCGTGTGATTCGCACTGTCGTTCTTCCCGAATGTGTTGACGGGGTAGTAACAGGCTGTATTTTATCAGTAGGCAGAATTTTAGGTGAATCAGCAGCTTTATTATTTACCGCAGGATTTGCTCACACTTTAAACGGCGTTTTGAAAGCTCTTACAAGCTCAGGCGCTACGCTTACCGTTTCTCTCTATGTTTATGCAAAGGAACAGGGGGAATTCGAGGTTGCTTTTGCAATCGCTGCAATCTTAATGATTTTAACACTTATTGTCAATCTTTTTGCTGATTTTGCAGCCTGGTATTTCAAAAGGAGAAAAAATATATGAGTATCATTTCAGTCAATAACTTAAATTTGTGGTATAATACTGTGCAACAAGCACTTAAAAATATCCATATCGAAATTGAGGAAAATACCATTACTGCCCTTATCGGTCCATCTGGCTGCGGAAAATCTACCTTTCTTAAAACGCTCAACCGTATGAACGACTTGGTTACAGGTGTGAAAATTGAGGGCGAAATTTACTATGAATATACGAATATTTTTGATAAGAACGTAGATGTAAATGAGCTTCGCCACAATATCGGAATGGTGTTTCAAAAGCCTAATCCTTTTCCGATGAGCATTTATGATAATATAGCTTACGGCCCCCGCACACATGGGATAAAAAATAAGGTTCAGCTTGATGAAATTATCGAAGAATCTCTCCGTGATGCTGCTATATGGGATGAAGTAAAAGACCATCTAAAAAAGAGCGCTCTCAGTCTTTCCGGCGGCCAACAGCAAAGACTTTGTATCGCACGAGCTCTGGCGGTAAATCCCAAAGTGCTTTTAATGGATGAACCGACATCTGCTCTTGACCCAATTTCCACATCAAAAATCGAAGACCTTGCAGCCGAACTAAAAAATAAATATACAATTGTTATTGTTACTCATAATATGCAGCAAGCTGTGCGTATTTCTGATAAAACAGTCTTCTTTCTGCTGGGAGAGATTGTAGAATACGGAAACACCGAGGAAATGTTCTCAAATCCGAAAGATAAGAGAACCGAAGATTACATTACAGGAAGGTTTGGGTAAAAAATATGAGAAACAGATTTGATGAGCAACTGTTTATGCTGAATAAGAAAATGATTGAAATGGGTGCGCTTTGCGAAAATATTATTGCCACATCTGCCAATGCACTCTTAAACGGTAATACAAAAAGTGCAGTTGAAGTTAAGGAACAGGGTCACGAGATAGACCAAATGGAACGAGAAATTGAATCCATTTGTCTGAAGCTGCTCCTTCAGCAACAGCCTGTTGCCCGTGATTTACGTCAGATTTCTGCTGCTCTTAAAATGGTTACTGATATGGAACGCATTGGCGACCAAGCCGAGGATATTGCTGAAATTATTCCTTTTCTCGGTGGCAGGACCGGTGCAGAGCTTGGGGATTTCAAGCCTATGGCGGAAGCTACCTGTAAAATGGTCACAGACAGCATTGACGCTTATGTCAAGCATGATGTAAAGCTTGCAAAAGCTGTTGTAATTCACGATGATGTTGTGGATGAGTGCTTCAGCCGTGTGAAAAAAACGCTTATTAAAATGATTGGCGACAATGCTGCCGACGGTGAATACGCTATTGACCTTTTAATGATTGCGAAGTATTTTGAGCGTATTGGAGACCACGCAACCAACATAGCGGAATGGGTTGAGTTTTCTGTTACTGGCGTACATAAAGGAGATTAAAACGATGATTTGGTGTGTAGATGACGACAGTACGATAAGAGAAATTGAAGTATATACCTTAATGCAGACGGGATTTCAGGCTCGTGGTTTTGAAAACGCAAAAGAAATGCTAAAAGCCTTGGAAACCGAAATACCGAAACTGATTGTGCTGGATATTATGATGCCCGAAACCGATGGTATTGAAGCACTTAATATAATCCGTTCTAATCCGAAACACAAAGATATTCCTATTATTATGGCAACTGCCAAAGGTACCGAAATGGATAAAATCAGTGGCCTTAATTTCGGTGCTGACGATTATCTTGTAAAACCCTTCGGCGTTATGGAAATGGTTGCACGAGTCAAAGCGGTTCTGCGCAGGACAGGCAAAGAAGAAGTATCAGATGAATTTACCGTAGGAAGCATAGTTCTGAAAGAAAAGGAGCACAAAGTTTTTGTCTGTGGAAAAAAGGTTGCGCTGACACACAAAGAATTTGAGCTTTTATCTCTCTTTATGAAAAACGCCAACATCGTTTTCAGCCGTGATAAGCTGATGAGTGATATATGGGGTATGGATTATCTAGGTGAAACCCGTACCGTAGATGCACATATTAAAACGCTCAGGCAAAAGCTCGGTATTGCTGGACATCAGATTCAGACTGTTGTGGGCGTTGGATACCGCTTGGAGGCAGACGAATGAAAAAGAAGATTTTTCACTCTATTATAGGAGCGGTTATGACCGTACTTATTTTGAGTCTTGCCGTTATAACCGGATTTCTATACAACTATTTCAACAATACTCAAACCGAGCAGTTAAAAACCGAACTCCATCACGCTGTGATAATGATAAATGAATATCAGGAGGATTATATCAAAGCTCTTGATAACTCCACCTATCGTTTCACCTTAATTTCCAGTGACGGTACCGTACTTTACGATACAAAGATAAACAGTACTGAAATGGAAAATCACCTTGGCAGAGGAGAAATTGAAGAAGCGCTTTCAACAGGAGAAGGCAGCAGTACACGCTATTCTTCCACACTTACCGAGAAAACAATGTATGCTTCGGCAAAACTTGATGACGGAACGGTTCTTCGTGCTTCTATCAGTCAAAAGACAGTAACTGCACTTTTACTGTCTATGCTGCCGTATATTATCGGAATTGCTTTATTGGCAGCCATTATATCTTTTGTTTTGGCAAAACGAATGGCAAAAAATATTACTGAACCACTGAAACAACTTGATTTGAATAATCCTGCTGAAAATAATACTTATGACGAATTAGCTCCTATTCTTTCCAAACTGAATAAGCAACACAAGCAAATAAAATCTCAAAGGGATGCCTTGCAACAAAAGCAAAACGAATTTGAGCAAATTGTTTCCTCAATAAATGAGGGACTTGTTTTACTTGATGAACATGGCATTGTACTGAGTATGAATACTGCCGCAAAAAAAATATTTACTGCGGACGAAGCAATTATTGGGAAGAATTTTTTGACTGTAGATAGAACGCCAAAGGTAAATAAGGCGATAAATGATGCGCTTACAGGTCTTCACAGTTCGTTCAGGATTCTTAGAAACGGCTGTGAATACCAACTGAATATAAGTGCAATTGCCCCAGAAAACCAAAGGCTCGGTACGGTTATTCTTGCTTTTGATATTACGGACAAGGCTTTTGCCGAGCGTAATCGCCGGGAATTTACGGCAAATGTAACGCACGAGCTAAAAACGCCGCTTCAGTCTATCATTGGCAGCGCAGAGTTGCTTGAAACAGGGCTTGCAAAGCCGGAGGACACGAGTAAATTTATCAGTAACATTCATAAAGAAGCAACCCGTCTTGTAAATTTAATCAATGACATTATTCATCTTTCTCAGCTTGATGAAAATACGGAACCTGCAACTGAGACGGTCAATCTTACCGAAGTAGTAAATGAAGTTGTTGAAGTCCTTTCGGCTTCTGCTAATAAAAAAAGTGTATTGCTGCAAATTGCATGTGAACCGCTTTGCTTAAAAGGCATACGCAGATATATTTATGAAATAATTTATAATCTTTGCGATAATGCTATCCGATACAATGTTGATGGTGGTAAAGTTAAACTCCTTACTTACAAAGATAAAGCGAATACAGTGATCGAGGTAGGTGATACTGGTATCGGTATTTCTCCCGAGCATCACGCACGAATTTTTGAGCGTTTCTACCGTGTGGATAAGAGTCATTCAAAGGAAACAGGCGGTACAGGCTTGGGACTTTCCATTGTAAAACACGCAGTCCAGTTTCACGGTGGCAAGCTTGAGCTTGAAAGTGAACTTGGAAAAGGCACTACAGTTAGGGTTATCATTTAAAATGTTTGCCATCGGCTTTTTCTTTTGTAAACTTTGCAATGGTAAAGCTCTGAATGATTCCCTGGGATGTGAACGGACACCCCTGATCACTATGAAGGAACAGACCTGGACCCGGCTTTTCGTTCCTTTTCACTCTTTTGGGGGTGTCAATAGCTAGTTCCCTATTGATATGGCTGGAATTCAACAATACTACTACACAATGGCCATAGAGATCCATCACTGTGCAGTAAATCTATACACCATTGTTTCTTTTTTCTCCCCATAAGCAGGCCCTCTTTTCCCTATGGTGACACCATGAAGGCTCAGTTCCTAGTTCATATGTCTGTGAACAGTCCTTTTACTTAGGCAGATTTCTTTGGTTTTCAAAAATATCCAATTGTTGCTATAGTAAATATGTTTTATTTCTTATCCTATTTCCTGCTTACACCTATGGTGCTCATTCTTATTACCCTTTCAGTCATGGTAATAG
>CANOLZ010000035.1 GCA_947567075.1 uncultured bacterium | reverse complement strand
GATTTAGGGAGTGCTTTAATTTTCAGTGTAACCTATATTATGATGCTTTATGTGGCGTCTAGAAATTTTTTCTATCTTCTAGGAGGAATAGCCGCTGGAGTGGGAGCTTCTGTATTAGGATATATTTTATTTGCCCATGTACGTACAAGAATCATTGCCTGGAAGGATCCCTTTAGTGTTATTGAGAATCAAGGTTATCAGATAACCCAGTCCTTATTTGCCATTGGCACAGGAGGCTGGTTTGGCATGGGGCTTTATGAAGGCGCCCCTAATAAAATTCCTGTTGTAGAGGCAGACTTTATTTTTTCTGCTATTTCAGAAGAACTAGGATGCTTTTTTTCCCTCTGTCTCATTTTAATTTGTACTAGCTGCTTTGTCATGTTTATGAACATAGCTATGCAAATTCGAAATAGCTTCTATCAGTTAGTAGCTCTTGGTCTAGGAATTGTCTATGGATTTCAAGTATTTTTAACAATAGGGGGAGTTATTAAGTTTATTCCACTGACAGGGGTGACTCTGCCTCTTGTAAGTTATGGAGGCACTTCTGTCCTGACAACATTCATTATGTTTGCCATTATACAAGGCTTGTATATTATGAGAAAAAATGAGGGATAGCTATTGAAAAGAAAAAAAAAGAAACAGAAAAATATAGAAATTGCTATTGTGACTTATTTATTCGTCTTCCTTTTTATTTCCATGATGGGTTATTTTGTTTATTTTGTCTATGCAAAAAGTGGAGAAGTAATCAATAGTCCTTATAATACAAGACAGGAACTTCTTGCAAATAAAGTAGTGAGGGGAAAAATTTTATCAAAAGATGGACATATATTGGCAGAGACAAAAATAGGTGCAGATGGAAAGGAAGTACGAAGCTATCCCTATGCTCAATTATTCGCCCATGCTGTAGGATATTCTGTAAAAGGTAAAATGGGTCTGGAGGGGAATGCAAATATCACTCTTCTAACGTCCAATGCCTTTGTAGGGGAACAAGTAAAAAATAGTATGAATGAGAAAAAAAATATAGGGGATAATGTGGTTAGTACCTTGGACATGGAATTACAGCAGATTGCATACGATTCCCTAGGCATTTATCAAGGAGCTATCCTTGCTATGGAACCTAAAACAGGGAAAATTCTTGCCATGGTTTCCAAGCCGGATTTTGATCCAAACCAAATAGACAGCCAATGGGAAGAGCTAACAAAAAATTCTAAAGACGCAGTGCTTGTAAACCGTTGTACCCAAGGGCTTTATCCTCCTGGTTCAACTTTTAAAATAATGACTGCCTTAGAATATATAAGGGAAAACCCTTCTTCTTATTTAAATGAACATTATCTTTGCACAGGACAATTTGTTCAAGGAGGGAATGGGATTCGCTGCTACCGGGGACAGGCCCATGGAGAAGTAGATTTAACAAAAGCTTTTGCAAAATCTTGTAACTCCTCCTTTGCCAATATGGGTTTGTCTTTGGATCGGGTTTCCTTTTTAGAAACATTAGAAACTCTCCTTTTTAATCAAGATTTAGGACTGCCCTTTGCCAGTAATCCCAGCCAGATTTCTTTAAGTAATGAGACAACAGACCCTCAATTGATACAAGCCTCCATTGGACAGGGTACAACCTTAATGACTCCTATCCATATGGCTATGATTACTTCGGCAGTAGCCAATGAAGGGGAAATGATGAAACCTTACCTTATAGATCACATTCAAACGTATAAAGGGAGCGTAATAAAAACTTATCATCCTGAGAGTATGGGACAGGTCATGAGGGAGGAAGAAGCAGAAGCCTTAAAAAAATTAATGGAAGAAGTTGTAAAAACAGGAACAGGTACAAAACTCAAAGATGCCGTCTATACATCTGTTGGAAAAACTGGATCCGCTGAGTACAGCAACAAGGAAAAAGGGGAAAGTCATGCTTGGTTTACAGGCTTTGCTCCTGCACAAGACCCTCAAATCGCTGTGACTATTATTATTGAAAAAGCTGGTTCTGGAGGAGATTATGCTGTTCCTGTTGCAAAGAGATTATTTGACGCATACTTGAATTAATGTTATAATATTTGCAATTCTTTGGACACACCAGGACAGGAGGGATTGCAATGATTGAAGCAATAAGCTGTGGCGGTGTGGTAATATTTCGAGGTAAGATCTTACTCTTATATAAAAATTATAAAAATAAATATGAGGGTTGGGTTTTACCAAAAGGTACTGTAGAGCAAGGGGAGGAATTTAAAAAGACAGCAGTAAGGGAAGTATTAGAGGAAACGGGTGTCAATGCATCCATTATTAAATATATTGGAAAAAGTCAGTATTCCTTTAATATTTCAGAGGATACAGTAGAAAAAGAAGTACATTGGTATCTAATGATGTCAGACAGTTATTACAGTAAACCACAACGTGAAGAGTATTTTACGGATTCTGGCTATTACAAATTCCATGAGGCATTTCATCTTCTAAAATTTTCTAATGAAAAGCAGATTTTAGACAAAGCTTATGGAGAATTTTTAGAATTAAAAAAAAGTAATCTTTGGGGAAACCGGAAATATTTTTAGAGTTCGTTTTAAGATCGGGCTCTTTGTTTCACATAGAAGGGGGCTCGCAGTGTGCAGCGCCCTTGTTTTTTTCTATAAGAAAATTCTTTACATTGCCTTAAAAAAATAATGTAAGGACAGAAAGAAGGAGTGGAATGTTAGAAAAGCTAGATTTGACAAAGAGACTGGAAAAGGGAGAATATAAGAAGAGGCTGGAATTTCTTTCAACGAAGCTTTCTAGCTTGCAAAGAGGGCTGAGAGAAGAGAGAATTCCAGTTATCATTGTGTTTGAAGGATTACAAGGAGGGGAAAAGGGAATACTTATGAACAGGCTGATACAGCCTCTGGATCCAAGAGGATTTTTAGTTCATGCTATTAAAGGAGAATCTGAGGAGGAACAGATGAGACCTTTTCTCTGGCGTTTTTTTACAAAAATACCAGAACAAGGGAAAATTTCCCTCTTTGACAGAAGCTGGTATCGAACAGTCTTGTCTGATAGATTTGATAAAATAACGCCAAAAGCCCGTTTAGAATATGCTTTTCAGGAAATTAATTCTTTTGAAAAGCAGTTGACAGACGATGGAACATTGATAATAAAATTATTTCTTTGCCTGTCACAAGAAGAGCAAAGAAAAAGGCTGTTGGCTCTTTTGGATAGAAAAGACAAAGCTTTTGCTGTATCCCAACAAGATCTTAAAAGAAATAAACATTACGATAAATATTTAAAAATGAGTGAAGAAGCTCTTTTACTTACAGACACTCAATGGGCTCCTTGGACGATTATTGAAGGAAATCACAGAGAATATGCTACTATTAAAATAATGACATCTGTGGTAGAATATTTTCAAAGAGCTATTGAAAAAAGGAAAAATATGGAACAACCATGTGTAAACGGCCTATTTTCAAAGGATGATTTAAAATCCAGTATTTTGGATCAAGTAGATCTGACCAAGTCAATAAATAAAGAGAAATATAAAGAAAAATTAAAAATCCAGAGAGAAAATATTTCTTTACTCCATAGCCGCTTATATGCCAAAAGAATTCCTGTTGTTATTTTGTTTGAAGGATGGGACGCTGCAGGAAAGGGAGGAGCTATTAAACGCCTCACAGAGGGGATGGATCCTAGAGGTTATCAGGTAAATCCAATAAGCGCTCCCAACGATTGGGAAAAGGCTCATCATTATTTATGGCGTTTTTGGGAACATATTCCCAAAGATGGGCATATTGCTATTTTTGACCGCAGCTGGTATGGGAGAGTAATGGTGGAAAGAGTGGAAGGATTTTGTAAAATGGAAGAGTGGATGAGAGCATATAAAGAAATCAATGAATTGGAAAAGCAGCTTGTGAACCATGGAACTGTTTTATTAAAATTCTGGCTCCATATTGACAAAGAAGAACAGGAAAAACGATTTTTGGAAAGGATGAAAAATCCACAAAAACAATGGAAAATTACAGAGGAAGATTGGAGAAACAGGGAAAAGTGGGATTTATACCATCAAGCTGTAGACGAAATGCTTTTAAAAACATCCCCCGCCCATGCCCCATGGATTGTTGTGGAAGGAAACAATAAATACTATGCAAGGATAAAAGTTATGGAACAAGTTGTCTTAGCATTGGAGAGGAAATTGGGAGAGTGCTAACCCATGAAATTTTATAGAAAACTTTATCTTGGTGAGGGAACAAAAAAACATTGGAAAAAAATTGTTTGGAAACTAAAACACCATGCAGGACAGATTGGCATTTTTGTCCTTGCCCTTCCAGAAGGGCAGGGACTGTTGGAAATATATCACAACAGCATATTACAGCAAAGATACTATAAGAAATATCCTCCCTTTATTGTAGGCATTGCCAAAGGCTATGATGAGGCAAGGGAAGTTGCTGTAGACATCATTAAAGAAGTATACGAAAAAACAGGGGGATTTGATGTAAAAAATTATTTGTTGAAAGAAAAAGGAAAAAAAATTTCCTTCAGGTGAGAATATGCTACATATTATTTTGACAATACTAAAAATACTTGGGGTCTTTCTTCTATGGTTCTTTGCATTCATCTTCCTACTTCTCTTGTTGGTTCTTTTTGTTCCAGTGAAATACCGTATAAAGGCCATAAAAGGAGAGGAGGTGGAAGGAAGACTTCTCATCTCATGGCTTTTTTACATTTTCTGTTTTCGCCTTGAATATGGGAGCCAAAGAAAAAACATAGAGTTTTTACTATGTGGCATTCCTTTAAAAATTTCTGGAAAAAAAAAGAGAAGAAAAAGAGAAAAAAAAGAAAAAGAGAAGATTTATTATGAAGAAAATTCCCTTCCTTCCATAAAAAAAGAAGAGGAAGAATTAAAAAGGGAAGAAATTTCTCATCTTCAGGATGGTGAGACAGATTCTAAAAAAAGAGAACATAAAAAAAGGAAAAAAAAGAGTATTTTTTCATTTATACAAAAAATTTTCCAGTTCTTTAAAAAGATAGGATACACATTTTCCACATTGTGTGATAGAATAAAATCCATAAAAGATGAGTGGGAATATTATACGGGATTATTTTCTGATGAAAAAAATATACAAATTATAAAAAAATGCTTGGGGCAGGTGAAAAAGGGAGTGGGCCATATAATGCCTAGAAAATGCAAAGGTTTTCTTAGGATTGGCATGAAGGATCCTGCGTGGACAGGACGTATTCTTTCCATTCTGGGAATTTTGTATCCCCTTTATGGAGAAAAAATAAAAATTATCCCAGAATTTGAACAAACTATTTTTGAGGGAGAAATACTGCTGGCTGGCAGAATAAGAGCCTTTGTTCTTTTACGAATGGGATTAGCTCTCTATTTTAACAGAGAATTAAAACAATTAATGAAAGCATTGAAAAAGGAGGAAGCATAATGGCAGATCAGTTTCACACAGTGGTGGAGTCCCTTTTGAAAGGAATGGACAGTGTCATCAGTACAAAAACCGTCATAGGAGAGGCAAAACAAGTAGGAGACACCATTATACTGCCTTTAGTAGACGTTACTTTCGGCGTGGGCGCTGGAGCCCTTAGCTCAGAGAAGAAAAACAGCGGCGGCGGCGGGATGAGTGGAAAAATGACTCCAAGCGCTGTGTTAGTCATCCAAAATGGGACGACCCGCCTTGTAAATATTAAAAACCAAGACAGCATGACGAAAATTTTGGATATGGTACCAGAATTAGTGGATAAGTTTACGAGAAAGAAGGACGAAGAAACAATCAGCGATCAAGATGCTGCTAAGGCTGCTTTTGACGAGGAAGACGAAAAAGAGTAAAAGAAAAGGAACAATTTTTGAATCACTGCATAGAATAACAATGGGAACATAAATTCTAGAGGTGAGCCAGTGTGAAAACCCGAAAAACCGTTGGATTGATTCTTTTTTGCATAGCGCTGGGCATGGTGCTTATGTTATTTATGCGCCATTCTTTTACAGGAATTGTTATCATTGGATTTTTAATGCTTCTAGGCTATAATTTGTACTGTGGTTAAAATACCAATGTAAAATACTTAGAAACCAAGAGAATAATAAATAAAGGATTAGGAAAGACTTCTTTTAGGAAGGAAGAAGAGATTAACTAGGGCGGGATGGATATGTTCGATTTAGAAGGGGCAACACAACAACAAATGTCCGAATTAAAGCTTTGGCTGTTTCGGGAAAGTGTTCGAATAGAAATGGCTAAACAGGAATTAGAAGAAATTAAAAAGGGATTTGAGAAAGAAAAGAAAAATATTGTCAGACAGTTGGAAGAACAGCATGATCGGCAAGTTTTTCAGGAAAAACAGCTAAATCGTCAAAAGGAATTGTTTGAAAAGCAATGGAAAGTTCTGCAAAGAGGTTTCCATGTTCTACATGCAGACAGACAGAAGTTAGAGAGGGACAGGCAGTATTTAGAATCAGAAAAGGCGAGGCAAAAGGGGATTTCTGGGGGTATGGACAAGTCTGTCAATTATGCCATATTTTTTAGAGGGGTGAGTAGTGATGCCTCATTGAAAAAAAGATATAGAGAATTAATGAAGATTTTTCATCCAGACAATCCAGATGGAGATACAGACGCTATTCAAAAAATTAATAAAGAATATGCTGTTTTAAAGAAAGTATTTGGTTTGGAAAATTAAAAAGGGTTATCCATAAAAGATAACCCTTTTATCCCTTTGCAAAAGTGGGAAAAATTAAGCCCGCTCTACACGGTTGGATTTTAAACAGTTTGTACATACGTGTAGCCTTTTTTTAGCTCCGTTTACTTTACATTTTACCCGTTTTATATTTGGTTTGAAAACTCGGTTGGATTTTCTATTCGAATGACTTACGTTATTACCAAAAAGAACGCCTTTTCCACAAATATCACATTTTGCCATGATTGCACCTCCTCGTCCTTGAAATAGCTGTCAAATGCAAGCTTACAACATTTGTATTCTAGCAGAAATTATCAAATAATGCAAGGGATAATATAAAAAGAGTTGAATTTCAAAATAAGGATTTCATTTTCAAGAAAAACAAGGTATAATAATAAGATAAATAATAGGCAACCTGTTTTCCTGGCTGTCTTTATGTGAATGGAGGAACGGAGGTACATCTATGAAAGGACGTATGAATACCCAATTGGGAAATATAGTAATAGACCCAGAAGTCATTGCCCAATATGCAGGTTCTGTGGCAACGGAGTGCTTTGGCATTGTTGGTATGGCAGCAGTGCATGTAAAGGATGGTCTTGTGAAACTATTAAAAAAAGAAAGTGTAACAAGAGGGATTTCTGTGACCGTTTTAGATAACAGACTTGTGCTGGATTTTCATGTCATTGTATCTTACGGAGTCAGCATCCTTGCAGTTTCTGACAATTTAATCAGTAATGTAAAATACAAAGTTGAGAAATTCACGGGATTGGAGATAGAACAAATTAACATCTTTGTCGAAGGTGTTCGAGTGATTGATTAAGGAGGATTAAGAAGTGGGAATGAATACAATCGATGCGAGGATGGTTGCAAAGATGTTTTTGGCCGGAGCAAAAAATTTAGAGTTAAATAAAGACAAGATTAATGAGCTCAACGTATTTCCAGTTCCCGATGGAGATACAGGGACAAACATGACACTGACCATCATGGCTGCTGCCAGAGAGGTAACTGCGTTGGAAGAGCTGAATATGAATACATTGGCAAGGGCCATGTCTTCTGGTTCTTTAAGAGGTGCAAGGGGAAACTCTGGCGTTATTTTATCCCAGCTTCTAAGAGGATTTTCAAAAGTTATTAGGGATTATGAAGAAATTGATGCTGCCATTTTGGCAAATGCAGTGCAAAAGGCAGTGGAGACTGCTTATAAAGCAGTTATGAAACCAAAAGAGGGAACGATTCTCACAGTTGCCAAAGAAATGGCAGACAAAACAGCCCAGTTAGTCAGTACAGCAGGGGATGATTTGGACTCTATAATACAGGAAGTGCTCCAACATGGGGAATTCATCTTAAGTCAGACGCCAGAAATGCTTCCTGTTTTAAAAGAAGCCGGCGTAGTAGATTCCGGCGGACAAGGATTGATAGATTTTTTAAAAGGAGCTTATCATGCCTTTCTAGGGAAAGAATTAACTCTTTCTATTGAAAGGGAACAAATGAGTTCCTCTATCAACAGGGAAAGAAGGATGCCCGCTGACCAGGAAGATGCCATCCTTTTTGGTTACTGTACAGAGTTTATGATTCTGGCAGATAAGGGTTTTCCTCAAAAGAGTGAATGGGAATTAAAACAATATTTGGAGTCCATTGGTGATTCCATTGTTGTTGTGACAGATGAGGACATGGTAAAGGTTCATGTCCACACAAACGATCCTGGACTAGCGATTCAGAAGGGTTTAACTTATGGTTCTTTAACGAGTATGAAAATAGATAATATGCGGGAAGAGCACCAGGAGAAGCTCATCCATATGTCTCAACAAAAAAATATAGAAGCTCCTGCCTCTCTACAGACAGAAGAGGTAAAAAAGGAAGAGGAAACAAAAGAATATGGATTTATTGCTGTATCAGCTGGGGAAGGTATGAAGGAGATATTGACTGGACTAGGAGTAGACTATATTATTGAAGGTGGTCAGACGATGAATCCCAGCACAGAAGATATGATGCAGGCTATTGAAAAAGTAAATGCAAAAAATATTTATATTTTTCCTAATAATACAAATATTATTTTGGCTGCAAACCAGACAAAAAGTCTTATAGAAGGAAAAGAGATCATAGTCATTCCTACAAAGACTGTTCCCCAGGGAATTACCGCCCTCATCCATTTTATGCCAGAGCATACTCCAAAAGAAAACGAAGATAAAATGTTAGAAGAAATAAAAAAGGTAAAAACAGGTCAAGTAACCTATGCTGTGAGGGATACAGTAATTGATGGAAAAGAAATCAAGCAAGGAAATATTATGGGAATTGGAGATCATGCCATTTTATCTGTTGGAACCGTTGTAGAAAATACTGCAAGGGACATGATTAAAAAACTAGTAGACAAAGATTCTGAGCTGATTAGCATTTATTATGGAAAAGAAGTAGATGAGGAAATGGCAGAGGAATTTGCCTTTGAAATAACAGCTTCCTACCCAGAATGTGATGTGGAACTCCATATGGGAGGACAGCCCATCTACTACTATATTATTTCTGTAGAATAACAATAGGTCTGCCGCAGAAAATTTCTACTGCGGCAGTTTCCCTGAGATGGCTGCTCTTTATTTCCAAAGACAGAGTTTCTTTTACATAGATGTTGGAGCAGAATTATGAATTTAGATAGCAGATTGACCCAATTAAAAGGTGTGGGTGAAAAAATAGCTGTTCTCTTTGAAAAATTAGGAATAGAGACAATAGAAGAGCTTCTTGCCTATTACCCAAAAGATTATGAGACCTATGAGAAGCCTGTTTTTGTGAGAGAAATCAAAGAAGAAGGAATGGTAACAATAAAAGGAAGGGTGGCAGCTCCTCCTATTCTAAAGCATAGTGGAAAGTTGCAAATCGTAACAGCCATTCTCCAGGATGAAACAGGTTCTATCCAGGCAAATTGGTTTCAAATGCCCTACTTAAAGAAAACATTGCCTCTTGGAAAAATTTTTTATTTTCGGGGAAAAGTACGGACGAAAAATGGATTTTGGACAATGGAACAGCCAAAATTTTATAAGGAGGAGCAATACTCTATACTAGAAAAGCAATGTCAGCCTAAATATTTGTTGACAAAGGGCATGACCGATCAGGGAATGTCAGGATGGATCGGACAAGCTCTTCACGAAGTGTTTCTTCCAGACTATTTAGAAGAAATCAGGGAGAAATATGAACTTCTTTCCTATGAAGAGGCAATCAAAAACATTCACTTTCCAGAAAACAGGGAAATGCTAATAAAGGCAAGAGAAAGGCTGGTATTTGACGAATTTTTTCTTTTTATTTGGGCAATGAAAAAACTTAAGACAAGTCAAAGAGCTGTCTATCATTCCTTTCCCATGGAAGAAAAGGCGGAAATGAAAAGGTTCATAGAAGATCTTCCTTATTCCTTGACAAAGGCTCAGGCAAAAGTATGGGAGGATGTAAAAAAGGATTTTCTCTCCCCCTTTGTCATGAACCGTCTTCTGCAGGGAGATGTAGGCTCTGGGAAAACGGTCATTGCTATTTTAGCCCTTCTCTTCACATCCCTAAATGGTTACCAAGGAGCTTTCATGGTACCTACAGAGGTTTTGGCCAAACAGCACTTAGCCTCTATGGAGGAGTTCTTTTCCCATATAGGAATGGAAATAAAAATAGATCTATTAACAGGTTCCATGACCCAAAAAGAAAAGAAACAAGTTTATGAAAAGATAAAGTCAGGAGAAACAAATATTATTTTAGGAACCCATGCTCTTTTCCAGGAGAGGGTCGTATATAAAAACTTAGCTCTTGTTATTACAGATGAGCAACATCGCTTTGGCGTTAAACAGAGGGAAGCCTTATCCCAAAAAGGGGGGGAGCCCCATATCCTTGTTATGAGTGCAACGCCTATACCAAGAACTTTGGCTATTATTCTTTATGGAGATTTAGATATTTCTGTCATTGATGAACTGCCAGCTCTAAGGCTGCCAATTAAAAACTGCGTGGTGGATGTGGGCCTGCGACAAAAGGCCTATACATTTATTCTAAAAGAAATAGAAAAGGGAAGACAGGCTTATATTATATGTCCTATGGTGGAAGCAAGTGAGGCCATTTCTGGAGAAAATGTACTGGAATATACCAATATGCTGAGGAAAGAATTTCCAGACAATATTCAAATAGCTTACCTACACGGAAAAATGAAAGCCCAGGAAAAAAATCAAGTAATGGAAGCTTTTTCTTCTAACAAAATCCAAGTGCTTGTATCCACAACCGTTATTGAAGTAGGTGTCAATGTTCCCAATGCATCGGTTATGATGGTGGAAAATGCAGAACGCTTTGGACTGGCCCAGCTTCACCAATTAAGAGGACGGGTTGGAAGGGGAACTCATCAGTCCTATTGTATTTTTCTTAGTGGAAATAAAAATAAGGAGACAATGGAGAGGCTGGATATTTTAAATCATTCCAATGATGGATTTTATATAGCAAAGGAAGATATGAAGAAAAGGGGAGCAGGAGAGCTCTTTGGGCTTCGCCAAAGTGGAACCTTGGATTTTAAAATAGGAGATATTTATTTGGATGGAGAAATTTTAAAAAAAGCATCCAGAGCAGCGGACAATTTGTTAAAGGAAGATCCTGCATTTGAAAATCATATACTCCTTCAAACACGATTGGATTCTTATTCCAAAGGAAGGACAAAAAATTTAAATTTATAAAGAAAGGCCATTGTTATGAAAATAATCCTTTCCCCTGCTAAAAAGATGAATATATGCAATGACTCTTTTAGTCCTAGTTCCGTTCCTGTATTTCTAAAAGAGTCCAAACAGCTTTTGGAATATTTGAGGAAAATGTCTTATGAGGAATTAAAAGCTTTATGGAAATGCAACGATTCCATTGCATCCTTAAATTATGAGAGAATATTGTCCATGGATTTAGAAAAAAATGCAAGTCCTGCTCTTTTATCCTATGAGGGCATTCAATATCAATATATGGCTCCCAATGTATTTACAGACAAGCAATGGGAATATGCCAAAAAACATGTTCGAATTTTATCTGGATTTTATGGGGTATTAAAACCTTTTGATGGGGTTGTTCCTTACCGTCTTGAAATGCAGTCAAAAATTTCCTTTGATGAATACAAAAGCTTATATGCCTTTTGGGGAGATAAAATATATAAGGAGCTTAGAAAAGAGACAAATCTTCTTTTAAATTTAGCTTCCAAAGAATATGGAAAATGTGTAGAAGAGTTCTGGGAAGAAGGCATTCCTCTCATAGACTGTTATTTTGGTGAAAAGATTCAAGGGAGGATCAAAGTAAAAGGCACAATGGCTAAAATGGCCAGAGGAGAGATGGTTCGATTTCTTGCAGAGGAAGGGATTGAAGATAAGGAAGGCATTCCATACTTTCAACGTCTTGGCTACCGTTTTTCTAAAGAAGAATCCACAAAAAACACTTATGTTTTTTTAAAAGAGGCAAAAGGATAGGAAACATATGTTTTTTATAAGTAATCAAGTCATAGGAAATTATTTGCTTTTTATTAGCATCCTTCAAGGAGGAATTTTATGTCTGTGTGGGATACTGCGTTTAGCAAAGGCAGATCCCTTTCTTCTTTCTATACTAAGCCCTTATATGGAAATGATAATAAAAGTTTTTGTTACAGGAGTGGCGGCATGGCGTATACGTAGCAGGGGAGGAAAAGAGGAAAAGGTACTTTTGGCCTTATGGGGCTTTCTTTTTTTGTTTATTCAGGCAATCTACTATATTTATACAAACCTTTATGGGAAATTAGTGACAGACTTATTTACCATTGTTTCCTTCCTGGAATTTCAAAAATGGTATTCTCAAATGCACATTTTTAAATATGCGCCAATGATCATTGGCATGATTTTTTGTCTTTTTATAACAGGATTTTTTATCCAGAAAAAACTTCTTATCCTATTTTCCCTTCTTTTAGGAGGGACTTATATTTTATGCATTCTTTTCGATCCTATGGGAACCTTTCATATTTCCAATGAAATCAGTATTTTTGTTATTGGAAGTGCTGTGTTATACCATGGGATGGAGACGGCAGGTCTATTTTTATTAGGTGTTTATATGAAAAAAATAAAAGGAAGTGAGAATAAACATGTATTTTTCTATACCAACAAAACTAATTCAAGAAAGAAATGCAGTCAAAAAGGGGGCACATCATTTTAAAGGGATAGGAAGCCATGCCCTTCTTGTGACAGGAAAACATTCTGCTGTTGCAAGTGGAGCCCAAAAAGACATTTTTGATGTATTCGATTCCCTAAAAATCCCTTATGATGTTTTTTCACAAGTAGAGGAAAATCCTAGTTTGGACACTGTGGAAAGGGGCGCTTATTTTGGACTGGAAAAGGGAGCTGATTTTATTATTGGCATTGGAGGAGGTTCTCCTTTGGATGCGTCCAAGGCCATCTCCCTTTTAATGGGTACAAAGGAAAGCACAGGGAAAGATTTATACAACAAAGATATTCCTATGAAAGGGCTTCCCCTCATTGCTATTCCTACTACTTGTGGAACAGGTTCTGAGGTAACTCCCTACGCTATTTTATCCCTCCATGAACAAAAGACAAAAAAAGGAATGAGCCAGAGACTCTTTCCAAATCTGGCTTTTTTAGACCCTGGATACTTAGAAAGCGCCCCTCCTTCTTTAATCCAATATACAGCCATTGATGCATTAGGACATTTATTGGAAAGCTATATAAACCCCCATGCTTCTTTATACTCAAAAATGTGCACGGAATATGGAATGGGATTGTGGGCTAAGGGTAAGGAGCGTCTGTTGACAGGACATTTTATAAAAGAAGACTATGAGCATTTTCTTGCCGCTTCCTCCATTGCAGGAATGGCCATATCCCATACAGGAACCTCTCTCCCCCATGCTATGAGTTATTATCTAACCTATCAAAAGGGGGTTCCCCATGGAAAGGCAGTAGGAACCTTTTTAGCTTCCTACGTAAAGGCATGCCCATATAAGGAACTAATTGAAAAAGTGGAAAGTATCCTTGGTTTTTCTTCCACGGGGGAGATGAAAGACTTTTTAGAACGTATCATAGGCAGGTCATCCATTCCGGAAGAAGAAGGACTTGCTTGTGCCAAAGCTCTTTTGAGCAATAGGGAGAAGCTGGCCAATTGCCCTTTTCAGGTTACTGAGGAGATGGCTGTTTCTATGTACAAGGAATCTCTAGATTTTATAAGATGAAAGAATCAAAGGAATTAGACATAGAGCGTTTATATTAAGGGAAAGGATGGAAGAATTCATGTCAAAGGAAACAACCTATGACGCAGGCAGTATTACTGTTTTGGAAGGTTTGGAAGCAGTTAGAAAGCGCCCAGGAATGTATATAGGGAGCTTGTCTGCCAAAGGGCTGAACCATTTGATTTATGAAATAGTAGATAATGCAGTAGATGAACATTTAGCAGGGTTTTGTGATGAAATTTTTGTTACATTAGAGGAAGACGGTTCTGTTACCATTGAAGATAATGGAAGGGGAATTCCTGTTGGAATGCATGAAAAGGGTGTGAGCGCTGCAAGGCTTGTTTTTACAACCCTTCATGCAGGAGGAAAGTTTGATGACTCTGTTTACAAAACAAGCGGAGGTCTCCATGGCGTAGGTTCTTCTGTGGTAAATGCTTTATCTTCTTATTTAGATATGGAGATAAAAAGAGATGGAAAAATTCACCATGATCATTATGAAAAAGGTATCCCTACTATAGAGCTAAAAAATGGGTTGCTTCCTGTCATTGGAAAGACAAAGAAAACAGGAACAAAAATCAATTTTCTTCCTGATAACACAATTTTTGAGAAAATAACCTTTAAAGGAGAAGACATAAAAAGCAGACTTCACGAAACGGCTTATTTAAATCCTTCCCTTACTCTCTCTTTCCAAGATAAAAGACAGGGAAAACAAGAAAAAATAACATACCATGAACCCCAAGGGCTTATTGGATTTATTAAGGAAATGAACGGGCATAAAGAGAGCATCCACGATGTTGTCTACTTTAAAGGGGAATCTGAGTATATAGCCGTAGAAGGCGCTTTCCAATATGTGAAAGAATTCCATGAAAATGTCCTTGGATTTTGTAATAATATATACAATGTGGAAGGGGGCACTCACTTAACAGGCTTTAAGTCTGCCTTTACTAATATTATTAATTCTTATGCAAGGGAACTTAATTTTTTAAAAGAAAAAGATGCCAATTACACAGGAGCAGATATCCGAAATGGAATGACAGCAATTATCTCTGTAAAACACCCTTCTCCTAGATTTGAAGGGCAGACAAAGACGAAATTAGATAATCAAGACGCTACAAAGGCTGTAGGAAAAATTACTGGGGAGGAGTTAAAGCGATTTTTTGACCGGAATGTAGAAACTTTAAAAAATATCATTGCATGTGCAGAAAAAGCTGCAAAAATTCGTAAATCCGAGGAAAAAGCAAAGATCAATATGCTGTCCAAGCAGAAATTTTCCTTTGATTCCAATGGAAAACTAGCCAATTGTGAAAGCAGAAAACCAGAACAATGTGAGCTTTTTATTGTGGAAGGGGATTCCGCAGGGGGATCGGCGAAAACTGCAAGAAATAGGGAATTTCAAGCAATTCTTCCTATTCGGGGAAAAATTTTAAATGTGGAAAAGGCAAGCATTGATAAAATTTTGGCTAATGGAGAAATCAAAACAATGATCAATGCCTTTGGATGCGGCTTTTCAGAAGGTTATGGAAACGATTTTGATATTCGCAAGTTAAAGTACCATAAAATTATTATTATGGCAGATGCAGATGTAGATGGAGCCCATATTTCCACCTTACTTTTAACTTTGTTTTACCGTTTTATGCCTGATTTAATTTATGAAGGCCATGTATACTTGGCTATGCCTCCTTTATATAAGGCTATGCCTTCCAAAGGGAGGGAGGAGTACTTATATGATGATAAAGCCCTTGAGCAATACAGAAAACGTCATAAAACATCCTTTACCCTTCAACGATATAAGGGGCTTGGGGAAATGGATGCAGAGCAGCTTTGGGAAACAACCTTAAATCCAGAGACAAGAATTTTAAGACAAGTAGAAATTGAAGATGCTAGAATGGCCACAAATATAACAGAGATTTTAATGGGAACTGATGTACTCCCTAGAAAACAGTTTATTTATGAACACGCATCAGATGCAGAGCTGGATATATAAGATGAAGAATGGGGGATGAAAATGGAAGAACAGATTATTCGGACAGAATATTCCGATATAATGCAAAAGTCTTATATTGACTATGCTATGAGTGTTATTATTTCCAGAGCTTTGCCTGATGTTAGAGACGGACTTAAGCCTGTGCAGCGTCGTACCCTTTATGATATGTATGAATTGGGAATCCGCTATGACAGTCCCTATCGAAAATCTGCCCGTATTGTGGGAGATACAATGGGTAAGTATCATCCTCATGGAGATTCCTCCATTTATGATGCTTTAGTAGTCATGTCTCAGGACTTTAAAAAAGGACTTCCCTTAGTAGACGGCCATGGCAATTTTGGTTCTATTGAAGGAGATGGGGCAGCTGCTATGCGTTATACAGAGGCAAGGCTAAAGAAGGTGACACAAGAAGGCTTTCTCGCTGATTTGGATAAAGACGTTGTGGATTTTATTCCTAATTTTGATGCGACAGAGAAAGAACCAGAAGTATTGCCAGTTAAGCTTCCCAATCTTTTGCTAAATGGAGCGGAAGGCATTGCTGTAGGTATGGCTACCAGTATTCCTCCTCATAATTTAGGAGAAGTAGTAGATGCAGTAAAAGCTTATATGAAAAGGGAACGGATAACGACAGAAGAATTAATGGAATACATAAAAGGGCCAGACTTTCCTACAGGGGGCATTGTCATAAATAAAGATGAATTGCCAGAAATATATAGGAAAGGGTATGGAAAAATAAAAGTTCGGGGAAAACTAGAAGTAGAGGAGGGGAAAAATGGAAAATTACGTCTCGTTATTACAGAGATTCCTTACCCTATGATAGGAGCCAACATTGGAAAATTTCTCAATGATGTATATTCTCTTGTAGAGACAAAAAAGACAAATGACATTATAGATATATTAAATCAATCTTCCAAAGAAGGAATACGGATTGTTTTAGAACTTCGAAAAGATACAGATATTGAAAATTTAAAAAATCTGCTTTACAAAAAAACAAGGTTAGAGGATACTTTTGGGGTTCATATGCTGGCTGTTGTAAACGGACGTCCAGAAACAATGGGACTAAAAGAAATGATTGGCCATTTCGTAGATTTCCAGTTTGAAGTGACTACAAGAAAATATAACAATATGTTAAAGAAAGAACTGGAAAAAAAAGAAATTCAAGAAGGCCTTATCAAAGCCTGTGATGTTATTGATTTAATTATTGAAATATTAAGAGGGTCCAAAGAACGAAAACAAGCAAAAGACTGTCTCATGGAAGGAAAAACAGAGGGAATTGCTTTTAAGACAAAGACATCTAGGAAACAAGCCTCTATGCTTCGATTTACAGAAAAGCAGGCTTCTGGAATTTTGGAAATGCGTTTGTACCGTTTAATTGGTCTAGAGGTGGAAGCTCTTATGAAAGAGCATGAAGCAACCCTTGCCCGCATTAGGGAGTATGAGGATGTACTGGATCATTATCCTTCTATGGCAAAAGTTATTCTCACCCAGCTCAATACTTTCAAGAAAAATTATGGGAGAGCTCGAAGAACCTTAGTGGAAAATGGAAAGGAAGCAGTCTTTGAAGAAAAGAAAATAGAAGAAATGGATGTTTTCTTTTTAATGGATCGGTTCGGCTATGGAAAAACCATCGATGCCTCTGCTTATGAAAGAAATAAGGAAGCCATTACGTCTGAAAATAAATATGTCGTTTGCTGTAAAAATACAGATAAAATATGTATCTTTACAAATACAGGCATTCTTCATACTGTGAAAGTTGGGGATCTCCCCTTTGGAAAATTTCGAGATAAAGGAATTCCCATTGATAATATAAGCAATTTTGACAGCACAAGGGAAACAATATGTTTTGTGGACTGTTTGGAAAAAATAATGGGGAGTACATTCATTTTTGCCACAAAAAAAGCCATGGTAAAGCAGGTAGATGGGAAGGAATTTCAAGTGTCAAAGAGAACTGTTGCAGCTACAAAGCTCTCTGAAGAAGATGAAGTGGTTTCCATTGAGACGTTTTGCCATGAGGAAACCTTTGTATTAGGAACAAAGCTTGGGTTTTTTTCGAAATTTCTTACAGAAGAAATCCCAGAAAAGAAAAGGAGCGCCATAGGTGTGCGGGGGATAAAACTTTCACAAGGGGATGAGGTAGAACAGGCATTTCTTGTAAAATCTCATATAAGCTTTCTGTCTTATGAAGAAAAGGAAGTGGAAATAAGCAGATTAAAGTTGACAAAACGGGATACAAAGGGAACAAAATTAACATTTTCCTAGAGGAAATCCATTGACGCAGCCCGTATGACAACTTATAATAAAAATGAGAGAAAATGGAAGTAGAAAAATATGAAAAACATATTTGAGCCTATTCCCCATGGAAAAAGCTCAAGTGGGAAGGCACAGGTATAAAAATGAGAGTCATTGGCGGCAGTGCAAGAAGCTTAAAATTGAAAACACCTCCAGGACTCCATACGAGACCTACGACAGACCGTATAAAGGAGACTTTGTTCAACATGATCGCTGACAAAGTGCCAGATAGCATTTTTTGTGATATGTTTAGCGGCAGCGGAGCTATTGGCATTGAAGCTTTGAGCAGGGGAGCGAAGAAAGCTTATTTTATAGACAATCGAATGGATTCTATCCGCTGCATTGAAGAAAACTTAAGGTTTACTAAGCTTTTGAATAAGAGTAAGATTTTTAAGAAGGATGCTTTTCTTTTTATTAGAAATTGGAAGGGTGAGGAAAGCCCAACCATTCTTTTTATGGATCCTCCTTATGGACAAGACTTGGAAAGAAAAATGCTCCACTTACTTTACGAGTCCTCCTTTGTGACAGAAAATACATGCATTATTGTGGAGACTTTACTTCACAATCCTTTTTTCGATAAAGGGTATGAGGGATTTCGTATCATAAAACAAAAAAAGTATAAAACCAACCAGCATATTTTTCTTCAAAGATAAGAAAGGATCATGGTTAGAAAAATGACAAAAGCAATTTATCCGGGAAGTTTTGATCCAGTAACCTATGGACACATTGATATTATTCAACGAGCGGCCCAGATGGTAGATGAATTAACAGTGAGCATTTTAAGCAATAAAGTAAAAAGTCCGTTGTTTTCTGTGGAAGAACGTGTTAATATGTTAAAAGAAGTGACAAAGGAAATTCCCAATGTGAAAATAGATTCCTTTAGTGGCCTTCTTGTAGACTATGCCAGGTCTTTAAATGCCAACATTGTAGTGAGAGGTTTGAGGGCTATAACAGATTTTGAGTATGAGCTTCAATTTGCCCAGACTAATAGAAAGCTCGCTCCTAAAATAGATACGATTTTTTTGTTTACAAGTTTGGAATATGCTTATTTAAGCTCCACAACAGTAAAGGAAGTAGCTAGTTTTGGCGGCGATATTTTAGAATTTGTCCCCCCTGCCATTGCAACACAGATTTATAAAAAATATGGGATTTCATAGAGCTTCTATTTGACAGAGAGGAAACGGGGTTTAAATGGAGTAAGGAGAGACGTATGAGCAGTAGGATTGAACAATTAATCGAAGAAATTGAGGAATACATTGAAGGGTGTAAATTTCAAAAATTTTCTTCCACCAATATTATTGTAGACAAGGAAGAAATTGATGAACTTCTCAGAGAGCTTCGTATGAAAACTCCAGATGAAATAAAAAGATATCAAAAAATTGTCAGTAATAAAGAAGCTATTTTAAACGATGCAAAAGAAAAGGCAGCAGCCCTTATTAATGAAGCCCAAATCCATACAAATAATTTAATTAACGAACATGAAATTATGCAGCAGGCTTATGCCCAGGCAAATGAAGTCGTAAAACAAGCCACGGTCCAAGCTCAGGCTATTTTAGATAATGCCACAATGGATGCTAATAATATCCGTATGTCTGCTATGCAGTATACAGATGATATGCTAGCTAATTTACAAAATATTATTGAGCACTCCATTGACACTGCAAGAGCGAAATATGATGCTCTTTTAATGCAGCTTGGCAACTGTGCAGATATTGTCAATACAAACAGAGCCCAGATGTACCCACCAGAAGAAATGGATGCTTTGGAAGAGCATACTGAAGGAGATGCCAGTTCTGTAAATTCTATGGACGAGTCCAAAGAGGGCATACATTTGGACATGTTGTCAAAATAAAGATATCTAGGAGGGCTGCTTTTTACATGACATATATGAAAAAAACCATGTCACTGAGTTCTGTGTGCCATGGTTTTTATGATTCTATTGTTTGACAAGACTTTTATTAGAAGAAGAACATGGTACATTAAAATAAAAGTAAAAAGGTAAAAACTCCTGTTAAAATTGCAATGATTCCTTTTGAGCAAATATAGGGAAGAAAAGAAAGATTTGTCCCTCCTATCATACTTTTTGTCTGGGCCATACAGGAAAATCCTCCAAAAGCATTGCCAGAAAGGATTAATAGGACCGTAAGAGGAAAGGGATCCTTATGGGCGGACATAGCAGCTGTTCCATTGGTAATTTCCATAAGAAGGGAAAAGAGATCTTTCCAAAAGGAAGAAAGAGGAAAGACAGTAAACATACTGCTTATTATGGAAAATAAAATCATATATCCTCCTAGCTTTGTAATATTCAAAAATCCGTTACTCATGGAAGCTTCCACAC
>CANOLZ010000034.1 GCA_947567075.1 uncultured bacterium | reverse complement strand
CATCGTATTATACTATTTAAACTTGTGTGGTAACAAAGGAAGCAGTGGATGTACTGGGTACACCTTTTATATATAGAACGTGACAAATGAAAAGGGCAAAGTAATAGAGAGTAAAGAAAACGCCGGTATGCAGCATTGAAATGTACCGGCGTTTGTTCCCGTGAGGAAATTGTTGGAGAAAGGGGAGAACAATGGAAGATACAGTAAGGGAAATACCAGCAGTGGCATTAAGAGGAATGACAATATTTCCAGATATGATTATTCATTTTGACTTAAGCAGGGAAAAATCAATTTGTGCTGTGGAAAAGGCTATGATGGGAGGACAGCAAATTTTTCTCGTTACTCAAAAGGACAAAGAGGAGGAGGATCCAGGATTTGAAGGTGTTTATTCCATAGGAACCATTGCCTTTGTGAAACAAATTATTAAACTTCCAAAAAATTTAGTCCGAATATTAGTAGAAGGAATGGAGAGAGGTGAGCTTTTAGGATTTGAAGAAGATCAAACCTGCCTCATGGCCAAAGTGGCAGAGAAAAAGAAGGAAGCAAAGGAGATGATAGACGCCATTGAGGGGGAAGCTTTAGGACGTATGCTAAGAGAACTCTTTGGGGAGTATGGGGCTTTGTATCCTAGGGTAGGACAGGCTATTGCTGGACAGATTGCCGATGTATACAGTTTGGACAAGTTAACAGATCAGATTGCCATGAATATGCCTATTTCCTATGAACAAAAGCAAAAGCTTTTAGAAGAGCTGGATGTGAGAAAAAGAGTAGAACTTCTTGCAAAAATTTTAGAGGATGAGATTCAAATAATAAGGGTAAAGCAGGAAATTCAACAAGGGGTAAAAGAAAAAATTGATAAAAATCAAAAGGAATATATATTAAAAGAGCAGTTAAGCTTTATTCGAAAAGAGTTAGGAAGCAAAGATGGATACAGCGAAGTCCAGCGATATGAGGAAGCTCTTAAAGCATTATGCGCCAGTGAAGAAGTAAAGGATAAAATAAAAAGGGAAATTGATAGGCTTAGCAATGTATCTGCTAATTCCTCAGAGAGTTCTGTCATTAGCGGCTATATTGAGACATTGCTGGAGCTTCCCTGGGATTTATCTAAAGAAGATATTGAGGACTTAGATTATGCAGAAAATGTATTAAATGAGGATCATTACGGCCTAGAGAAGGTCAAGGAAAGAATGCTGGAATTTCTTGCAGTGAGAAATATGACAAAGAAAGGAAACAGCCCGATTATCTGCCTCGTAGGCCCTCCAGGGACAGGAAAAACCTCTATTGCCCGTTCCGTGGCCAGGGCTCTTGGCAGGGAATATGTGAGAATCAGCTTGGGAGGAGTGCGGGATGAGGCTGAAATTAGAGGCCACAGAAGGACCTACATTGGAGCTATGCCTGGGAGAATTGCAAAGGGATTAAAAGGAGCAGGAGTAAAAAATCCCCTCATGCTGTTAGATGAGATTGATAAAATAAGCAGTGATTATAAAGGGGATACAGCCTCAGCCTTACTAGAAGTGCTGGATTCAGAGCAAAATGTAAAATTCAGGGATCATTATGTAGAACTTCCTATCGACTTGTCTCAGGTGCTGTTCATAGCAACAGCAAATGCTACTTCAACAATACCTAGACCTTTGTTAGATCGTATGGAAGTAATAGAAATTAACAGTTATACAGCCAATGAGAAGGTACATATAGCAAAGGAGCATTTGATACCCAAACAGTTGGAAAAGCATGGATTGGAGCCAAGGCAGCTTACCATTCAGGAAAAAGCAATAGACAAAATAGTCCGCAGTTATACAAAGGAGGCAGGGGTAAGAAACTTAGAGAGAAAAATTGGAGAAATATGCAGAAAGGCAGTACGGGAAATATATCAGAAGGAGAAAAAAGGAGTTCGAATTACAGAAAAAAATTTGGAAAAATATTTGGGCAAAGAAAAATATCAATACCATATGGCTAATGAAATAAATGAAATTGGCATTGTGCGAGGTCTTGCCTGGACAAGTGTAGGAGGGGATACTCTTCAAATAGAGGTAAATATTATGCCAGGAAAGGGAGAGATTTTGCTTACAGGACAGCTGGGAGAGGTTATGCAGGAATCAGCCCGTATTGGAATCAGCTACATTCGATCAATAGGGGAGAAATACCAGGTAGAGCCTTCCTATTTTAAAAAGCATGATTTCCATATTCATTTGCCAGAAGGGGCAGTGCCAAAGGACGGTCCATCGGCAGGAATAACAATGGCTACAGCCCTTATATCTGCAATAACAAAAACCCCAGTAAGGGCTGATGTGGCTATGACAGGGGAAATTACTTTGCGAGGAAGGGTACTTCCTATTGGAGGATTAAAAGAAAAAATACTGGCTGCTAAAAATGCGGGCATTAAAACTGTGCTTGTGCCAAAGAAAAATGAAAGAGACGTAGGGGAGATTTCAGAAGAAATAAAGGGTGGAATAGAGATTCTATATGTAGAAGTTATGGAAGATGTTCTGGCTCATGCCTTGTGTATAAAGGAAGATATGGGAAAGGATCAGAAGAATAAGAATGGTAATTAAAAATGTATGTTTGGAGACTGTATGTGGGATTACAAGTGTTTTCCCCCAAAATGAGCATTTGGAGATTGCCTTTGCAGGAAAAAGCAATGTAGGAAAGTCTTCTTTAATTAATGTGTTAATGAATCGAAGGTCTTTGGCAAGAACTTCTTCTCAGCCAGGAAAAACTCAGACAATTAATTATTATAACATTAATGGAGAAATGTACTTTGTAGATTTGCCTGGTTATGGGTATACAAAAGCTTCCATAGAAGTAAAAAATCAATGGGGGAAGATGGTGGAGAGATACTTGCAGTCTTCAAAAAAGCTGAAAGCTGTCTTTTTACTTGTGGACATTCGACATGAGCCTTCTGCCAATGATAAGACGATGTATGAGTGGATTTGGCATAATGGCTTTTCCCCTGTTATCATTGCCACTAAGTTGGATAAAATAAAAAGGAGCCAGATACAAAAGCATAAAAAGATGATAATCGAAGGGCTCAGTGGACAAAAGGACACAGTTGTCATTCCATTTTCGGCCCAGACGAAGCAAGGAAGGGATGAGATATATGCATACATTGACGGACTATGTGAAAGCAGTAATTAATATATTCATTGCTGCCTTGTGGATCTTATTTTTTATATTCGTTGTTCCTAGAGTCCTTATATTTTTTATGCCTTTTGTCATTGGCTGGGTTGTGGCCATGATTGTCAGCCCTGTAGTGAAAATCTTAGAGAAGAGACTTAAAATTGTAAGAAAGGCTGGCTCTGCCTTTGTCATTATTTTAGTCCTTGGAGTGGTGGGATTCATTGGGTATTTCGTTGTAGCAAAGCTTGCAGAGGAGGGGGCTGGGTTTTTACATTCCCTTCCTGCACTTTATAAAAGCATGGAGAAAGACTTGCAAGAAATATCCGTAAACATGGAGAACTTTTTTGAAAGACTTCCCCTTTCCCTGCAACAGGGGATCCAGAGAATGGAAGATAGTTTAGACAGGCTTTTAGGAAGCTTTATTGAGCAGCTAGGAGCTTCCACAGTTACTAGCGCTGCAGGAAGTGTAGCTAAAAATCTTCCTACTATTGTTATGGGGGTTATCATGGCTCTTCTTTCCTCCTATTTATTTGTAGCAGAAAAAAATGAAATAAATGAGAAGATAAAAGCTTTTCTTCCTTCTTCCTTTCTCCACAAATGGAATATTGTATGGACAAGTTTGACCCAGGCTGTGGGGGGATATTTTAAGGCTCAGCTAAAAATCATGGTTGTTGTTTTCCTCATTTTAGCTATAGGATTTGGGGCATTAAAAGTGAATTATAGTCTTCTTATTGCTTTTCTCACCGCATTATTGGATTTTCTTCCTTTTTTTGGAACAGGAGCAGTAATTGCCCCCTGGGCAGTTTTCAAATTTATGTCCAGAGATTATGGAACTGCCTTTGGATTACTTGTTTTGTGGGGGATCAGCCAGTTCGTCCGCCAGCTTATCCAGCCAAAGTTGGTAGGAGACTCTGTTGGGATGCGCCCTTTTCCTACTCTTTTCTTGCTATATGTAGGTTTTCGCATAAGAGGGGTTGTGGGAATGATTATAGCCATTCCTATTGGAATGATTACCTACAATTTATATAAGGCAGGTCTCTTTGACGAGACAAAGAAAAGTATAAACCTTCTTGTTGGAGGCATTAACCGATTCCGAAAGTTATAAAAATAGAAAAGGAAGCTTTTATGCTTACATGAGATGAGGGCTTTTGTGGCATACTATTCCCATATTATAACATTTGCCAATGAGGCGGAAAGTGGGAAGAAGTATGACAAAGAAAAAGCAAATAGGAATGACTTTGACAGTGGTGACAGCAGCTTACATGATTCCCTTTGGAGCTGCAAAAATACTTTATGATAAAGTATTTAATAAACGGGTGGAAATAAGAAAAGAACCAATGGCAGTGAAATATGAAGATTTTCATACAATGGATCGTCAGGCTGCTTTATTTCCTTCTAACAGGGGGCAGAGACTGAAAGGATATTTTTATTATCCAAAGGGAGGATTTGGCCCTTTTGAAAATGTAAGGGGATGTATCGTTCTTTCCCCTGGGATTTTTCAAGGGCATACGGATTATTTATATGATGTGGAAAGATTTGTGAAAGAAGGTTTTTGCGTTTTTGGGTTTGACAATACAGGCTGTATGGAAAGCGGAGGGAAAGGACTCCTTGGATTGGAGCAGGCTGTTATTGATTTACATTATGCCTTGGAATTTTTAGAGAGCAGAAAAGGGAGGGGAGAACTTCCAGTTTTACTATATGGCCACAGCATGGGTGGCTATGCAGTGGCAGCAGTCTTACATTATGATCACAAAGTGGACGGGCTTGTCAGCCGATCGGGATTTAGTGATCCAACAAAAATGCTTTGCCTTGGAGGGAAAAAGATTTATGGGAACAAAATTCAGTGGATGCTCCCTTTTCTTTTTCTATACAGGAGGCTGCTGTTTTGGAAATATCCTTTATACAGTGGAATGGAGGGAATTGTAAAAAGGAATGTTCCTGCCTTTGTTTTACACAGTGAGGACGACCCTATTGTAGATCTATCTTGCAGCCTATGGAAACATTGTCAGGAGAAAAAGACAGAAAACGTAAAAACGTATTTGTGCCATCATAAAGGTCATGACATTGTACGTTCTGATAAGGCCCTTGCATATTTTCAGAAAATGTGGGAGAAGTGGGAGGAAATGATAGAGGGATATGGGAAGGAAAAAAATATACCAAAGAACGTTAAGAGAGAATTTTTGAATAGCATTGATATGAACCAATATCATATCCACGATGAGAAGATGATGGAAAGGATTGTATGTTTTTTTATCCAATGTACAGGAGGAAGAAAGGATGCGCACAGTGAAAATGAAAGTGGAATACGAAGGGACGCGGTATAATGGGTGGCAGCGCCAAAGTTCCACAGAAAATACAATACAGAAGAAATTAGAAATGGTATTTAGCAAAATGGAGAAGGCCCCTTTGGAAATCCAAGGGGCTGGGAGAACAGATGCAGGAGTCCATGCAAAAGGACAAATCATTCATTTTCATACTAGGTCAGAGAAAAGTCCAGAGGAAATGATGCACTATGCCAATGATTATTTGCCATTGGATATTGGTATTACAGAGGCAGAAGAAGTCCACTGCCGGTTTCACAGCAGGCTAAACGCAAAGGGAAAAACATATATTTACAGAATATGGAATAGCACGGTTCCCAATGTTTTAGATAGAAAATTCGTACATACCGTTTTAGAACCTTTAAATCTCTCAAGGATGGAAGAAGGGGCGTCTTATCTCATGGGAACCCATGATTTTTTGGCCTTCACATCAGCCAAAAAAAAGAAAAAGTCAACAGTACGTACAATAGAATCTATAAAAATTCATCCATTAGGAGATGAGATTCAATTGATATATAAAGGGGACGGATTTTTATATCATATGGTCCGGATTATGACAGGAACCTTGCTGGATATAGGCTTGGGTAAGAGAGAGCCAAGGGATATAGAATCTATCCTAAAGTCAGGAAGAAGGGAAGAAGCAGGCCCCCTGGCTCCAGCCAGGGGACTAATTTTATGGGAAGTGCATTATTAGAGAAAATTTATGGAAGGGCAATGAAATGGTATTTCTCTTTTAGATGGGAAAAGTTATTGTAAGGGATGGTAAACTGGAAAAAACCTTCTTTGTAAGGGGCTAGTTTGCCTGGTTTTATAAGAAGGATAACCCCATTTTCGGAAAAATACCAGTCAGCTTCTGAAAGAAGGAGAGGAAAGTTGGAGTTTTGCCAGGGAATATTTCCATATTGGGGATTTTCCATTTGTTCTGTCAAATATTCTTCAAGAAAAACAAGGGCCTGTTTTTCATTTGTGACAATATCCTTAAAGGAAAGAAGGTTTCCTGTTTCTAAATCAAAATTATAGGCTTCCAAAAGGGTGTTCGCTTTTTGTCCTTCTACATTCTCATAGTCTGTTCTCACAAAACTAAGAACTTGGTCATTTTCAAAAATCAATGTAAAGTGAGAGTCTAACGTATAAGAAGGGATTTGGCAAGAAGCTAGGGAGGAGTTTTCCAAAAAAACTTCAGCAAAGCATTTTTCTGCGTTTTCATTAAAAATTATTTCTTCATTTTGAATATAACCGTTAATTTTCATAGCTGCATCGGGATTGTCATTCATTGTTATCATGGGAAAGTTAGAGACAAGAGTTAGGAGATAGTTTCCATTTTCTCCCTTTTTTTCTTCTAGTCTGTCTTGAAAAGTAACGGTTGCAGCTGGCATAGACGGTGTTTTAACCGCCTTTGCAGGAGAAAGCCCTCCCACCTCTTTTGAACAGGCTGGGAAAAGAAGGGGAAAAAAGAAAAATGGAATGATCCAATGTCTTTTCATAAAATTAGTAAGATTCCTTTCCATAAAATAGATTCTCTGTATATTATGTGCAAAATTATAGGATTTATTATAAGGAATCACTTGAATCAGATTCATCTGTGTTGTATGATTAAGAATAAGTAAAAGAGATGGTAAAGGAGAGAGGAAAGAAAAGATGGATTTAGAGAACAATAATAGCTTGACTCTAATTTGTAAGTTATTGCTTCCTATGGGAGAACTGCCAATGGAAGAGAGAGTTTACAATTTGGCCAGGTTATTTAGAGAAAGCATTAAACTGTCAGGCCTTCTGCTCATACATTATCATAGGACGAAAAAAGAATTTAAGGCAGCTGTCTGGAATGAAAAATCAGAAAATGTTTTTTATATGGAAGAAAACAGGGCGTCCACATGGAGAAACTGGATTTTGGAGAATGTGAAAACAGGGAAGGAGAAAATTTTAGAGGACTTATCAAGACAGGAGGAGGGGAGGGTACAAGTATTTTATCCCCTAAGCTGGCCAAAAGATACAGGATACGTTCTCATTGGCACAGGGCTAAAAGATCCAGAAGAGACAGAAAAGATGATGGAAATAGAAAGATTTCTTTCATTTATTTTTCAAAAAAATAACTTAAACAGCTGGGTGTTTGAAGAAATTATGAACAGAGTCAAGATGAACCTGTACATAACAGATATAAAAACGGATCGGATTCTTTTTATGAATAATGCTATGAAGCAGGATTATGGACTGGAAGATCCAGAAGGAGAGGTATGCTGGAAAGTAATCCAAAAAGATATGGGTGGAAGATGTCCCTTTTGTCCCATGGATAAGCTTTTGGAGTCAAAAGAAGAGTCCCCTAGTTATTTATGGGAGGAACATAGTAATGTAAATAATCATATTTATGAGAATTATGACTGTCTCATTCGGTGGATTGATGGGAGGGAAGCCCATTTTCATCAGGCAATTGACGTAACAGAGCAAAGAAAGCTCACCCAGACAGCGGCTATTGATGAGCTGACAGGACTTTTTAACCGCAGAGGAGGAAAAATAGAGGCAAAGAAGACTTTAAGGGAGGTAAGGCAGTGTAAAAGGCCTTGCACCTTTTGCATGTTTGATTTAAATGATTTGAAAAAAGTCAATGATACGTATGGACATGCAGAAGGGGATGAATTTATTATTCAAGTGGCAAAAGGGGTAAAGAAGCATTTAAAGCAAGGGGAATACGCCCTGCGTTTAAGCGGGGATGAATTTATCATTGTTTTCCCCAATTGCCTGGAGGCAGAGGCGGATCAAAAGTTAAAGGATATACTTTTGCATTTAGAAACAGTAAAAAAGAAGAAAAAGAAAAAATATGATTTAGGTTTTTGTTACGGTTTATTGGAAGTAAGGGGTGACGAGGACTTTCTTCTTCGGGACATTTTCCGGACATTGGATGAGAGAATGTATGTGAAAAAGAGGCAGCATCATATTCAGCTCGCTGAAGAAAGATTAAAGAAGGAAGATCAGAAGTTTAATATAGAGGATTTTCGTTTTAATAAAGAACAGATGTATGACGCCCTGGCAAAAAGTATGAATGAACATATTTTTATTTGCGATATAAGAACAGGATTGTACCGGTATCCAAAATCCTTGGTAGAAGAATTTGACCTTCCAGGAGAGGTAATAAAAGATGCAGGGGCGATATGGGAAAGGATTATCCATGAAAGTGACAGAAAGGCCTATCATGAGGCTAATAAGAAAGCCTTAAAAGGGATAAGCTCCACCTATCATGTGGAATATAGGGCATCGAACAGAGAAGGAGATTGGATATGGCTGCGATGCAGAGGTCATATTGAAAAGGATAAAGAGGGAAAACCAGCCCTCTTAGCAGGGATTATTACCCATCTGGGAAAGGAAAACAGCATGGATCTCCTCACTGGTTTAGGCAATAAATTTGAGTGTGAATCTCAGGTTGAGGAATACTTAAAAGATGGCAAAGACAGTCCTTTTGCCTTTCTTCTTTTAGGCCTAGATGGATTTAAGAAAATCAATAATTTATATGACAGGACCTTTGGCGATGGGGTCATTCAAACGGTTGCCCAAAATATACTGACAATGCTTCCCGCTAAAGCTTCTGTATTTCGCTTTGACGGCGATGAGTTTGCTGTTCTATTTCCAGGAGGAGGCAGAGAGGAAATAGAAAGCTTTTATGAAAAAATTCAGAAAATTTACTCAAAACAGCAATCTTATAACAATAAAAAGTTTTATAGTTCTATTTCTGGGGGATGTGCCTTTTATTCTAAAGATGGACAATGTTTTCAGGAATTAATGAAAAATGCTGAATTTTCTTTGACATATGCCAAAAGGAAAGGAAGGAACCGTCTTATTTTTTTCACTCATGACATTATGAAAAATGAGGAGAAAACATTACAGCTGGCTAGGTTTTTGAGGGAAAGCATTGATAATCAGTTTGAAGGTTTTCAATTACATTATCAGCCTTTGATACAGGCAGGCACAAAAAAGGTATGTGGAGCTGAGGCATTGATACGGTGGAAATGTGAGGAGCTGGGTATGGTATCTCCTGCTGAAATAATACCTATCTTGGAAGAAAACCTTTTAATCATTCCCCTAGGAAAATGGATCTTAAGGCAGGCCTCTCTCACAAAAGAAAAGTGGAGAAAAGTAAACCCTGATCTTTATATAAGTGTCAATCTCTCCTATATACAGTTGGAAGATCCTTCTTTTCTGGATTATATGAAAAAAGAAATAGAGGCTCAACGTATTGACCCTTCTTATCTTGTCTTGGAGTTGACAGAGAGTTATTTGGCCTCTAATTTTGAAAGAATGCAAAAGAGGCTGGATTGTTTGCGGAACATGGGCTTTCGGCTGGCAATGGATGACTTTGGAACAGGATATTCTTCTTTAAGCATACTAAAAAAGTTTCAAATGGATATTGTGAAAATAGACAGAACCTTTACTCAGGATATATTGGAGAGCTGCTTTGATAAAAATTTTATACGCTTTACAGCTGAACTATGTCATAATGTAAATATGAGAGTTTGTTTAGAAGGAGTGGAGACAAAGGAGCAAATGGAAATCATGGAAAAAATGGGATTAGATTTATACCAGGGATTTTTCTTTGGAAGGCCTTCAGAAGAGAAAGAATTTGAAAAATATATAGTAAAAAGAGAAGACGATTAACGTCTTCTCTTCTGGGCCCGTTCCATTGTCACGGAACGGCCTTTTATTTTTGCCTGATTCATGGCATCCAGCACTTCGGAGGCCATATTTTGAGGAACATCCACAAAGGTATAATTATCATACATATCAATAGAACCGACTAAGTTGCCAGAAATGCCAGATTCTCCAGCAATAGCCCCTAAAATATTTGCGGGACGTACGCCGTCTCTTTTGCCAATATTAATAAAAAGACGGGTCATTTTCTTTTCTCCATCTATGAAAGAAGATTCTGAGTCCACGGACGGGGAATTTTCTGATTCTTTTGAACACAGATGAAGCTTAAGAAATGCTGCTGCCACATCCATGGCTGTATAGTCTTGATCATTGATTTGGCGTTCAATTTGGGAGATCATTGGTCCTAAATCTTCATTATTAATAAGATGATCCAAATCTTTAAATAAGTTATCTACCCTTGTATTTGTTACATCATGAATGGAGGGAATTGGTTTTGCCTTCATCTTAGTTTTGCAATAGCGCTGAAGATCCTTTAATTTATAGACTTCCTTTCCAACTACAAAAGTAATGGCCAGACCTGCCTTTCCAGCCCTTCCAGTACGGCCAATGCGATGGACATAATATTCGTCATCTTGGGGGAGGTCATAATTAAATACAATATCTACATCATCTACATCAATGCCTCTGGCCGCCACATCGGTAGCAACTAAAATTTCTGTTTTTCCGTTGCGAAAGGCGGACATTACCCGATCTCTTTGCTGCTGCTTCATATCTCCATGGAGGCCTTCGGCAAAATAGCCCCTTCCTTGGAGATCACTTACTAATTCATCTACTTTTCTCTTTGTATTACAGAAAATAATAGATAAGTCTGGATTATATATATCAATAAGGCGGCAAAGAATATCTGCCTTATTTTTAGGTCTCACCTCATAATAATGTTGTTCAATGCTTTGGACAGTCAATTCTTTTTTGACCACTTTGATCATTTCTGCGTTTGTTTGGTATTCCTTTGCAATTTCCAAAATAGCTTTGGGCATTGTAGCAGAAAATAGCACAGTTTGCCGTTCAGATGGTGTATCGTTTAAAATGGTTTCTATATCTTCCCGAAAGCCCATGTTTAACATTTCATCTGCCTCATCTAAAACAATGGTGCGTATTTTGTCAAATTTTACAGTTTTTCTCCTCATATGATCCATGACTCGTCCAGGAGTACCTATTATAATTTGAACTCCTGCCTTTAAGGAGCGAATTTGCTTTACAATTTCCTGGCCTCCATAGACAGGGAGGAGTTTAATGCCATGGGTATACTTGCACAATTTGCGAAATTCCCCAGCTACCTGGATGGCCAGTTCCCTTGTTGGGCAAAGAATGACAGACTGTATATGTTTGTCACTCACATCTATCTGTTCTAAAACAGGAATGGCAAAAGCCGCAGTTTTGCCAGTTCCTGTTTGGGCTTGGGCGATAATATCTTTTCCTTCTAACATAGCAGGGATGCTTTTCGCTTGAATGGGGGTGGCTTCTTCGAAGCCCATATCTTTAATCCCTTTTTGCAGCTTGCTGCTAATTTCTAAATCTTCAAATTTCATTTTATTTCATGCCTTTCTGAATTTGGGAATCAATCAATAATAGTCATTTAGGCTTTTGCCTAAAGGCGGTCTATAACTGTCTCATTGTAACAGATGAAATGTACAGTGTCAAATAAAAAGAATTGACATATGGAAAGAATGTGATATAATGAACATATGAACAGTTAATCATATATAAAAATGATGGGAGGAGGAAAGGGTGAACATGAAAAAAATAGAAGAAGGACAAGAAAGATGTGAATTTATCCATGTCCATGAAGAAATTGTGAAAAAAGTTGAAAAGGAAATGCCAGGGGAAGAGAGACTATACGATTTAGCCGATTTTTTTAAAATTTTTGGGGATTCCACAAGAATCAAAATTTTGTACGTATTGTCCTGTTCAGAAATGTGCGTCTGTGATATTGCTCAGCTTTTGAATATGACTCAGTCGGCTATCTCCCATCAGCTTCGGGTATTAAAACAAATGAAGCTTGTAAAAAACAGAAGGGAAGGAAAAAGTTTTTTTTATTCTTTGTCTGACGGACACATTGAGACAATTTTAAGCCAGGGAATGGAACACATTGGGGAAGAGCAGTGAACTGCTGCTTCATACAATAAAAAATAAAAAGGGAAAAGAGGATAAGAATATGAAAAAAGTATATGTATTGGAAGATTTGGACTGTGCAAATTGTGCTGCAAAAATTGAGAATGCTGTTGGAAAGCTGGAAGGAGTCAACCAATGTAAGGTTACTTTCATGACACAAAAAATGGTTTTGGATGTAGAGGAAGGTAAGGCAGACAGAGTGGCAAAAGAAGCAAAAAAATTAATAAAGAAATTGGAGCCAGAAGTAGAAATGGTAGAAAAATAAAAAATGTTTGAGGAGTTTATTTCCAAGTATAGAAAAGAGGGAAGCCATGACAAAAAAAATGAAAAAAAGATTAGGGAGGATTGTGACAGGGACTGTTGTTTTTCTGGCAGCCCTTCTTCTTCCTATTAAAAATCAAAATTTTTCGTTACTCTTATTTTTAGCCGCTTATTTTGTTATTGGAGGAGATATCGTTAGAAATGCAGTGAGAAATATAGGAAGAGGCCAGTTTTTTGACGAAAATTTTCTAATGGGAATTGCAACAGTGGGAGCTTTTTTTGTAGGGGAATATACGGAAGCAGTAGGTGTCATGCTCTTTTATCAAATTGGAGAATTTTTTCAATCCTATGCAGTGAATAAATCTAGAAAATCTATTTCTGACTTGATGGATATTCGCCCAGATAGTGCAAATGTAAAGAGAGACAAAGAAATTGTGGAAGTAGATCCAGAGGAAGTGGAAATAGGAGATATTATTGTAGTCAAACCAGGAGAGAAGGTGCCTTTAGATGGGAAAGTAGTAGATGGTTTTACTACTTTAGATACCATGGCTTTGACAGGAGAGTCTATGCCTAGGCAGATAGAACCTGGAGAGGAGATTATGAGTGGATGCATTAACATAAATGGTGTCATAGAAGTACAAGTAAGCAAGCCTTTTGGGGAATCCACAGTTGCCAAAATATTAGATTTGGTAGAGAATGCCAGCAGCAAAAAAGCAGAAGCAGAAAATTTCATTACAAAATTTGCAAAAATCTATACGCCTATTGTCGTTTTCTCTGCCCTTGCCCTTGCCTTTTTACCTCCTCTTCTTTTTCAAGAACATTCCTTTAGCCAGTGGATATATAGGGCTTTAACCTTTCTTCTCGTATCTTGCCCATGTGCCCTTGTTATATCCATACCTTTAAGCTTTTTTGGAGGAATTGGAAGTGCAGGGAGACAGGGAGTTCTTGTAAAAGGAAGCAATTACTTAGAAATATTATCTCAAGTAAAAACCATTGTTTTTGATAAAACAGGAACATTAACAAAGGGAAGTTTTCATGTGTCAAAAGTACAGGTGGATACAGATGGAAATCCCTCTATGAAAAGGGAAGAATTGTTGGAGCTTGCCGCCTATGCAGAAAGTTATTCTACCCATCCCATTTCTATCTCTTTGCAGGAAGAATATGGAAAGAAAATAGAGAAAGAACGAATTGAAAAAGTAGAGGAACAGCCAGGGTTTGGAATTTTTGCCCTCATAGATGGAAAGGAGATCTATGCAGGCAATGAAAAATTAATGGAAAGACAAAAAATTGCTTATAAAGCAGGGAAAGAGGAGACAGGGACCATAGTTTATGTAGCTAAGGAAGGACAGTATGCAGGTTATATTGTTATTTCCGATGAAATAAAGGAAGACTCTAAAAAGGCTGTGAAGGATTTAAAAGAGAGTGGAGTAAAGAAGACAGTTATGTTGACAGGAGACAGAGAAAAGGTAGGAGAAAAAGTGGCAGAGCTCATTGGAATCGATGAAGTGCATGCAGAGCTTTTGCCAGGTGATAAAGTGGAACAAGTAGAACGCCTTTTAAAAGAAATAGAAGGAAGAGGAAAGCTGGCTTTTGTAGGGGATGGGATAAACGATGCTCCTGTTCTTGCAAGGGCAGATATTGGAATAGCCATGGGAGGGATAGGTTCTGATGCAGCTATTGAGGCAGCAGACATTGTTATTATGACAGATGAACCATCCAAAATAGCCAAAGTCATGAAGATTTCCAGAAAAACCTTAAGAATCGTAAAAGAGAATATAGCAATGGCCATTGGTTTTAAAATACTTGTTTTAATATTGGCTGCTTTTGGAATGGCCAATATGTGGGCGGCAGTACTAGCAGATGTAGGAGTGACGGTAGTGGCAATATTAAATGCTGTCCGCATTTTAAAGGTAAAGAATTACAAAATACAGGGGAATGCATAAGCATGGGCCAAATACTATTGTTTAGTATGTCTCGGCAGTTCTATCCTTCTAGAAAATATAGAATAGATGCTCACTGTGCCCCCATTTATATTACAAAGAGTTCCTTCATTATTTCAAAGTTCCTCTATATTTTTTCACAAAAGGAAACGATATACACAGTATAAAAATGGTAAAAGAATAAGAAGAAAGGAAATGGGGAATGGTTTAAGAAAGGAGAAGGGCATGGACATACAAAATATAGAATGGGGAAACAGAAGGAAAAGCATAGAAGGAGAGAAAGGAGGAAGAGGGGACAACAGTCAATTTTTAGAGGCAATACAGAAGGCATCTAGGTGGCAGGAGGCAGTCCCTGCAGAAAAGAGAAAAGAAGCGGGGTCAATAGACAAAGACAAGATGACGTTAGAAGAGTACAAACAGTATTTGGATGAAAAAATTAAAAGCTTGAACATCCACCCATCTTGGAAAAATACATTTCTATATGTATCCATAACCCAGGACGCCTATATACGTATGAAGGAAAATCCAGCTTATGAGGAAGCTGTTTTAAAACGTTTGGCAAAGGATCTAGGCCAGCAGTCTTATCTTCCAGGATGGGAGCCAGATTATATTGTATTTGAAATTGGGAAGAATATGGAGGATTACAAGACGACCCAATCTTATCCCCGAAATAGAAGAAATATACAAGAGGACTACTTAGAGTACCGCAAGGCTAAGAGGAAAAAGGAGCTAAAGCTTTGGCAGGAAAAGTTGTTTTTAAAACAATATAAGGAGAGAATTCGGTTTGAAAAGCTGACAGTGGGAAAAAAGCTGGCAGAAAAGGAACGATATGAGCAGCTGGCAGAGGACATGGCTATGCTCCAAGCAACTGGCAGGACGAAAGATGGCAGTTCTATGTTAAAAACCTATGCTATTGGAAACCACCAAGCAAAAAAAGCAATGGGAGGCAGTATTTCCATTATTCGATGTTAAGGCAAAGAGCAGTATTTTAGATGAAGATGTTCCCTCCTCATAGAAGAAAGGTCTTTTTTTAAAATAGATCTTGACAAATATGTTTTAAGTGTTATATTAGTTATAGAACAATTATTTTTTGAAAAAAGACAGATGGAAAGAATGGAGGGTTATCATGAACATTCGTAAATTTACTCAAAAATCAATCCAGGCAGTAAATGACTGCGAGAAATGGGCTTATGAATATGGAAATCAGGAACTGGAACAGGAGCATTTACTTTTCGCTCTTCTCAAAACAGAGGACAGTTTAATTTTAAAATTAATTGAAAAAATGGAAATCCATACCCAGCATTTTATCCATAGGGTAGAAGACTATGTGGAAAAAAGGGTAAAGGTACAAGGAGGGCAGCTTTATATGGGTCAGTACTTGAACAAAGCGCTGATTCATGCTGAGGAAGAGGCAAATCAAATGGGAGATGAGTATGTTTCCGTAGAGCATCTCTTTCTGTCCTTGTTAAAGTATCCCAATCCTGCTTTAAAAGAAATTTGGAAAGAATACGGAATTACAAGGGAGCGTTTTTTAAAGGCTCTGTCAACCGTAAGGGGAAATCAAAGAGTAACAAGCGATAACCCAGAAGCTACCTATGACACATTAGAAAAATATGGTCAGGACTTGGTGGACAGGGCAAAAAGCCAGAAGTTAGATCCAGTCATTGGCAGAGATGGGGAAATTCGAAATATTATAAGAATCCTGTCTAGAAAGACAAAAAATAACCCTGTTTTAATTGGAGAGCCAGGAGTAGGAAAGACAGCGGCAGTGGAAGGACTGGCCCAGAGAATTGTAAGGGGAGATGTTCCAGAGGGATTAAAAGACAAAAAGATATTTGCCTTAGATATGGGTGCCTTAGTTGCCGGCGCAAAGTATAGAGGGGAGTTTGAAGAACGGTTAAAAGCAGTATTAGAAGACGTAAAAAATAGTAATGGACAAATTATTTTATTTATTGATGAGCTGCACACAATTGTAGGAGCTGGCAAAACTGATGGGGCAATGGATGCAGGAAATATGTTAAAACCCATGTTAGCCAGAGGAGAACTCCACTGTATTGGGGCAACCACCTTAGATGAATATAGGCAGTATATTGAAAAAGATGCAGCCCTTGAGAGAAGATTTCAGCCAGTCATGGTAGATGAGCCTACAGTGGAAGATACTATTTCCATTTTAAGAGGATTAAAGGAAAGATATGAAGTCTTCCATGGGGTCAAAATAACGGATGCTGCCTTAGTATCTGCCGCTGCCTTATCAAACCGGTATATTTCCGATCGTTTCTTGCCTGACAAAGCCATTGACTTAGTAGATGAGGCATGTGCCCTTATTAAGACAGAGTTAGATTCCATGCCAACGGAATTAGACGAATTGCAAAGAAAGATCATGCAGTTGGAAATCGAGGAAGCTGCCTTAAAAAAGGAAGAAGATCGGTTAAGCAAAGAACGTCTTGAATCTTTACAAAAAGAATTGGCTGAGTGGAAAGACAAGTTTAATGTTATGAAAGCCCAGTGGGATAATGAGAAAGCTTCCATTGAAAAGCTTCAGAAAATGAGGGAGGAAATCGAAGAGGTCAATAATCAGATTCAAATCGCCCAGAGAGAAGGAAATTTAGAGGAAGCAGCAGAATTAAGTTATGGCAAACTTCCCAGTTTAAAACAGCAGTTGGAAATCGAAGAGGAGAGGATGAAACAGACAGAGATGAGCCTTGCCCATGAAAGTGTAACCGATGATGAAATTGCAAAAATCGTATCTCGGTGGACAGGTATTCCAGTGTCAAAACTCACAGAAGGGGAGAGAAGCAAGGTGCTCCACTTAGATGAAGAACTTCACAGGCGGGTTATTGGACAGGAGGAAGGAGTGGCAAAGGTGACAGAAGCTATTCTCCGGTCAAAGGCAGGTATAAAAGATTTAACAAAACCTATTGGATCCTTTTTGTTTTTGGGTCCTACAGGTGTAGGAAAGACAGAATTAGCAAAGGCGCTGGCGGAGAGTTTGTTTGATGATGAACAAAATATGGTTCGCATTGACATGAGCGAATATATGGAGAAACATTCTGTATCCAGACTCATTGGAGCCCCTCCTGGATATGTGGGATACGAGGAAGGAGGACAGCTCACAGAGGCAGTGAGGAGAAGGCCTTATTCAGTCGTTCTTTTTGATGAAATTGAAAAAGCTCACTCGGATGTATTTAATGTACTCCTCCAAGTGCTAGACGATGGCCGTATTACAGATTCCCAGGGAAGAACTGTGGACTTTAAAAATACAATTTTGATTATGACCTCCAACATTGGGTCCACCTATTTGTTAGAAGGAATTCAAGAAGATAAAACGATTTCCAATGAAGCAGAACAAGGAGTCATGTCAGAGCTTCAAAGCCGTTTTCGCCCAGAGTTTTTAAACAGGTTAGATGAGATCATTTTATTTAAACCTTTGACAAAAGAAAATATTGGAGGAATTATAGAGCTTCTTATAAAGGATTTGAACAAACGCCTGAAAGAAAAGGAATTGAAAATTGAGTTGACAGAAGAGGCAAAAAGCTGTATTGCCAAGGGAGGATATGATCCTGTTTATGGGGCAAGACCTTTGAAAAGATACATCCAGAAATCTGTGGAAACAAGTGCAGCAAGACTGATTTTGTCAGGGGAAGTAGATATGGGAGATACGATTTTAATAGATGTAAAAGAAGGAGAGATAAGGGCGGGAAAGAAATAAAAAATAATCTTTGACTTTGTGCCCAAATGGTGCCTGAATTCCCTATGGTGATATAAAACGATACGGACAAATATAAAGGAATACCATACTATAAGAGAGGGAAAGCAACAAGTGCTGTCCCTCTCTTGTTCGCTATATGAGCATACAAATACTTTTTTAGTGAGGTTTTGTTTATACGGACGACCATTGGCACAAATAGGTTATTAATCAGACTCCCGGTGTCACTATAATTCCTAGTAAATGGAGAGAGGTCTTTTACCACAACGTAGGTAAGTCCCCAAATTGAAATGCATCAGTATGGGCATGACGGCGAAAATTAACCCATTCCAAACGAGTGAAAACAGCAGGGTTATTTTCAAAAGTTTCCTGAAATAATAATCTGCCGCTTGCGTGTCGCCAGCACCCATACATTGTTCAATCACAGTAATAAATTCAGGCCCCTTTGTAACATATACAAGAGCAGACATTCCCCAAATACTCTGTGCAATTCCGTTTGGAATCGCAATTCGAAACATCTGATACTGTAATTTTTTCTTCCAGCTCAAAATCCATTTTGCATGATACTGAGCAGGATTCTTTCCTCCAAAACACAAAATGGTATTGGCAATAGCTGAAAATGTCAGCAATCCCTACCAGCATAGTAAGTAGCTGCTCCATAAACAAGGGTAAGACTAAATTTTTTAAATCTCGGTTGGTAAACAGACGATTCCTACGGATTCATCATGATATACTCTGTTTCAAAATTTCAGCTGTTTGTTTTATTTTCATCATCATTCTCCTTGATAGCGTTCTATCTTCATCTTTAATTTGTGTTTTTCTCGAAGTGCAGCAATTTGCTTCATCATATCCGTTTTGTGGTGAAAATCAAGTGCCTCCTGATTTTTCCACTTATCAATCAACAATATCGTTTCTTCATCATCTACAGGGAAAAAATATTCGTATCCGAGATTTCCTTCCTCCTGTCGAATTCTATCCACAAGACCACTCTCGGTCATTTCTTTTGCAAATGCCCTTGCCGAGCCGTCTTTGCCGGTATAATAGATATTAATTACAAGCATCTCTATCCTCCTTTTTGTATAAAAAAAGTAAGTGCCGTCAGAGCAATAAATTCTCTTAACTGCATTTACATTATAAATCCCATTTTGCTTTATATCAAATACTTGTTTTTCATGCCTTACTCATACCTAAAAGGCATTGCACCTGTTGGATAAATTTTGTCGCTGCTAGACTGTACAGTTGACCACGCTTTCGTGCCAGAACGCTGGTTGCTGACAATTCCGGGGATAATGGTCTATAAATGATTTTACTCTTATCCCAAAATGGAATTGCGCCTTCGACTACCAGAGAGTACGCTAACTCTCGACTTATCATAATAGAAGCATTGGTACTTAAATTACTGGTAAACAGCACATTAAGGTTTTCAAAATAATTTCCAAACCAACTTGCAAGCTCACTCTGCACCTTGAGCCGGCGGGAAAGAATTAAGGGAACATCTGATAAGTCTTTTGCGGCAACAGATTCCTTGAATGCCATCGAATCATCCGGGCGCATGACAACTACCTATTTTTCTTTTACCTGCATCCGTACAAAATCATATTTTTCTATATCCATCGGTTCCATCAGCAGTCCAACATCAATCAGCCCTTTATCCATCTGCTCCTTTACAATATCTGCAGTAGCCGTGAAAATATCGAAACTCACTCTGGGATAGTTCTCATGAAAGGTTTTGAAGATATCAGGAAGCAAATGTACCGAGGCAATTTCACCGCAGCCGATTGTAATTTTTTCGTACTGCAGTTGAATAGTTTTACACCTATTTCTTCTTCCATTTGTGACAGTTGCCTGCTTAAAGTCGGTTGTGTAATATGAAGCACTTCGGATGCTTTTGTAATGCTTTCTTCTCGCACTACAGTAAGAAAATAACGTAGAACTCTAATTTCCATATGTAGCCTCCTCACAGTAATCCCATGCTAAATAAATATATTATATCCATTTTATGCCTAATAGGCAATACTCTCTTGAAGTGGGAAGTCTGCTCATCAAGTTTTCGAAAACTAATGGCAGGCAATGCAAACTTCCACAAGTTTGCATATTTTCACAGGTTGTTCACAAATGACAATCTGTAAAAATCCTTGTTGGTAACAAGTCCCCAAGCCCCTGAAAATCGTCACCTACAGTGACGGCTGGGCATTCTGCGAACGCTGAAAAAATCATAAAACAACATTCTTAGAATGAAAAAACTCTATGCGAAAGATTTCGTAGTCGCATAGAGCTTTTCATTTTTCCGTTTACCTGGCATAACTTATAGTTTTTTTAATGTTTCCTTATGAGTTACTGCCCTTATTTGTACCAGCTCACTTTTAAGCATTTTCTATAAACATTTACAA